>JBBQAK010000329.1:0-4611 GCA_038316215.1 Gemmatimonadales bacterium
AGCGCGCGCTCCACCAACTGCTCAAAATCGTTGAGATTCACCGCTCCGGAGCCACCCAGCATAACCAGGTAACCCCAGGCTTCGGCGGTGAACCGTCCGCGCTCATGCGGCCCCTGAACGCGGAGCGGCGCGTTGCGCGACCTCACGGCCCCACCCGACCCACTGGGTGAAGCAGTATCGCTATAAAGAAGTGAAAGAATCTCACCAATCTGTCGCCGGTCATACCCTTGCGACGACAGATAGGCCTCGACCTCCACGACATCCGTGTCAGCCGCGAATCGTTCGCGCAAATCATCGATGACAGGCATCCACCGATCGTTCATCGCCTAACCTATCCCCAGAGTCCCGTCGTGGGCAAGCGCCACCACAGAATCAATAAGTCGTTGTGAATCAACAGCTTCGACGTTTACGGTGACGTCGGCTAAGGCGTACAGCCCAGATCGCCGCTCCCACAAAGCATTCATGGCCATGGCCGGGTCCGCTTGAGTCAGCAGCGGGCGAACGATCCGAGACCTGGTAAGGCGTCGCAGCGCCTCCTTTGGGGAAATCTGCAAATGAATGATACGCCCAGGAGGACGAAGGAGTGCCATGACCCCAGGAATCGTCACCCAGCCGCCGCCGGGTGCGAGCACCATCGGCGGTGCGGCGGCCAACTCCTGAGTCAGTGACAATTCCAAACCGCGGAACACCACTTCCCCTTTTTCGGCGAAGATACGCGCCACCGAAATTCCTTGCCGCTTCTCGATTTCGGCATCGAAGTCGAGGAATGGCCGTGACAGACGCTTCGCCACCGCGCGCCCCACGGTGGACTTGCCGGAACCGGGCAGCCCGACGAGCACGAGGTGCCCGTCGATCTGAAGGCCAGCCGGCTGGGTCACCCCACCCGCTCGTCCAACCGGGCGAGATACGCGTCGAAGTTCCGGCGCACCTCGCCCATCGAATCGCCGCCGAACTTCTCAAGCAGCGCGTCGGCCAGGACATACGCGGCCATCGCTTCGGCGATCACACCCATCGCCGGTACCGCGGTGACGTCGCTTCGTTCCGCTACGGCCGAGGCCGCTTGCCCCGTGGCGACGTCAACCGTGCCGAGTGGGCGCATGAGCGTGGAGATCGGCTTCATGGCGACCCGGATCACCAGTTCCTCGCCGGTGGTCATTCCACCTTCGGTGCCGCCGGCGCGGTTCGTCTTGCGCCGCACGTGTCCCCTGCGCGTGTTCCCTGGGGCCGCCTCGATTTCATCGTGGACGTCCGCGCCGGTGCGGCGAGCGGTTTCGAAACCGAGGCCGATTTCCACGCCCTTCACCGCTGGAATGGAGAGCATCGCCTGCCCGAGCCTGCCGTCGAGACGTCGGTCCCACGAGACATGCGACCCCAGTCCCACGGGCAGACCCGTGACGACGACTTCGCAGATTCCCCCCAGCGTGTTGCCGTCCTTTTTGGCGGCATCGATTCGGGTGATCATCTCGGCTTCGGCGACGGGATCGAGCGTGCGCAATTGCGACGCGTCGGACGCCGCGTTGATGTCATCGGGCATCACCGCAGGACGAGCCGCATCGACCCCGCCAAGGTGCACCAGGTGCGATCCGACATGGATACCCAGTTCGCGCAGCAACACGCGGCAGACGGCCCCTGAGGCCACGCGCGCGGTTGTCTCGCGCGCGGAGGCGCGCTCCAGGATGTCCCGAGCGTCGCTGCGGTCGTACTTGAGCAGCCCGGTGAGGTCGGCGTGTCCGGGACGCACGCGCGTCACCTGCCGCTTCCGCGGACCGTCCGCGTCGCCGTCGCGCGGTGCCGGGTCCATGATCTCGAGCCAATTCTTCCAGTCGCGGTTGCGGATCAGCATCGAGATCGGCGACCCGAGTGTTTCGCCAGCGCGGACGCCCGACAGAAACTCGATACAATCGGTTTCGATCTGCATGCGGCGCCCGCGGCCGTAGCCCTGCTGACGGCGAGCGAGGTCGGTGTCGACGTCGGACGCGAGCAACGGAACGCCGGCTGGCATGCCTTCCAAGATCGAGACGAGCGCCGGGCCATGTGATTCGCCGGCGGTGGTAAAGCGGAGCATGAGTGTGCGCGGCAGACGACGGATAGGCCCCAGTGGTTCCGGGGCCCGTCTCACAACGTACGAGGCGACACGGCGCGATGGCAGCCACCACGCGAACGTCCCGCGCGTTCGTGTCACACGAACGTGTCACACGAACGCAGCACGGCCCCGGAGCGAATGCCCCGGGGCCGTGCCGACGTCCCTTCTCACACGGCGGCGTCCCGCGAGCTTACTGGCAGCTCGTCGTGAAGTTGTCAGGCAGAGCCACGACGGTTACGCCGCGGATCGTAGCGCCGACCAGTACCAACTGGCCGTTCGGACGCGTCGTGGCGCGTACCGGACCGATGATCGGGTCGCGGATCGGGATCGACGCGATCTTGCGATAGCAATACGTGTCGAACACATCGATGACCGGCTCGCTCGACGCGATGAACGCGAGCCGCGTGCGGAGCGTCGAGTTGGCACCCGTGTTGAGCGGGTGGAAGTCGAGTCCGCCACCACTCGGCCGTGATTGCAGGATGCCCTGCAGACGCAGCGTACGATCGAACAGATACGTGGAGTCGCCCTTCACCGCGTTCAGCTCACCATCGAAGTTGATGCCGACGCCCTGCACACGAGCGAAGGTATTGGCCACGAAGTCGGTGACGTCAAGCGGTCGGGAGATACCGCGGTCGATCACGGGAGTGGGCGGTGTCGAGTCCATGCCCATGGTCGCGTCGTAGGTCATGGCCCGGCTGCCGAGCACTGATCCACCTTCACCGAAGACCGCGCGGCGGAAGTTGCCGGAGCCGCGGACGAATGTGGTGTCCCGGAAGGCCAGCTTGTCGAGACGCACGACGACGGAGTACGAGAAGAATCCGCCAGTGCCGTTCGGCACGTTCTGCTTGAACGGAACCAGCAACGAGTCTTTGCCGAATCCCGCCGCAGCGAAGCGCTCCACTTCCAGCGTGTCCGAGCGGCCTTCCGACTGACCGATCGCCTGCTCGAAGAAGAAGTGCGACGTGCGCTGGGTGAGGTTCTCCCAACGAATCGTACCCTGATTCGGGAACGGCGTCGACTGGCCCGGCGTGGGCGTGGTGGAATACACCGCGATCACGTCCTGGCACGGCGCCCCAGGCGCATTCGCGCCGTTGCAGGTGGCGGCGATGTACTGCGGCCGGTCGCTGAAGTCGTACAGCGTGCGCTGCGTGATCGGCGCATCGGTCGTCTGCGAACGCACTGTCGTGATGCTGTAGGCAACGATGTTCGGCAGCGCGTAGCGGAATACTTCGCGTCCCGTCGTGCCCGTCTTCAGATCGACGTAGCTGATATTCGTTCCGCCGGAATTCGCGACGAGGAGCGTGTCGCCCATGACACCGTCACGGTTGCGCGGCCACGGCGCGATACCCCACGGACGCGAGCCCACAGCGATCGGCGTACGGAAGGTCGAGTCGGCCAGGTTGTACACCTCGAGCCAGTTGCGCTCGATGTTCGACAGGTAGATCCGATCGGTGCGCGGGAAGTAGAAGGCATCGGCCACTTGTCCGCCGCTGGGCAACGGACTCGTGTAGCCGGCCACCACGGCCACCGTGTCAAGGCGCAGGGCACCCGACGTGAAGCGGGCCACATCGCGACGACCGTTCGCGTTGCGGGCGAAGCCAGTGACCGTGACGAGGGTGGGGAACACGGTGACGGGCACCCGGGAGCGGAAGGTACGCACCAGGGTCGAGAAGCCTCCGGTCGACGTTACGGAGTCGGCCACGAGCAGCTGGCCGGTGAGACCGCGTACTTCATACCCGAGCACCGAGATACCCACCGGATCGGTGGCTTCCACAAAAACGGTATCGGACACTTCAAGGCGCGAAGCAACGCCGGTACGGACGATCGGAACCGTCGTCGCGTTGGCCGGGCTCTGCACCGCATACTGCACGGCGGTTCCCAACACGCGCTGGTTGAGCGAGTCGGTCACGAACGGCGTCACGGTGATGATCTGCCCCTTCACCGTATCCGGCACGACAAGCGTGTCGAGCACCGCCACCGAATCCCGGAGCGGATTACCGAAGGACGCGGAGTCCTTCACGTTGTAGGCGCCGGTGATTTCGTAGCCGAGCGTGCGCACCTTGTAGCGCGCCTTCCCGGAGAACGAGATCACCAGCGACTTGCCGCTAACCACGGGCGATCCGGTGACCGGACTGGTCACGACCGCCTGCGGTGGCTCGAGATTGCCAACCGTCAGCGCGACCCGCGCCGTGTCGGACGCATTCCCGGCACCGTCGATGGCAATAGCCCGCGCATTCACTGTCGCGCCCAGCGGTGCGTTGCTCGGCACCTTGATGTTCACGTTCACGGTCAGCGACGTCACCGCCGTCGTCATGACGGTGTCGTAGGTGGCGCTGATCCCACCGGCCAGGAGCACGCGAACGCGCTTCAGTCCGATGTTATCCGTGGCGTTCACCGTCATGGACAGCAGCGTGTCCGCGACCGTGTTCCCTTTCGTCACCTGAACACGCGGTACGATCGTGTCCCGGAATGGCGGATCGATCACTTCGTCACCGCTGCACGCGCCGAGGGCGGCGAGTGCGACCAGC
>JBBQAK010000057.1:0-13111 GCA_038316215.1 Gemmatimonadales bacterium
TTACGCCTTCACCTTGCTGATGATCTCTTCGGCCTTCGACTTCGGCACTTCCTCGTAGAGCGCAAACTCCATCGAGTAGACCGCTCGCCCCTGCGACATGCTGCGCAGCTTGGTCGAGTAACCGAACATCTCGGAAAGAGGGACACTTGCCGAGATCACCTGCGCCTCGCCGCGCTGCGTCATACCGCCGATCTTGCCGCGACGCGAGGACAGGTCACCGAGGACGTCGCCCATGTATGCTTCCGGACAGACAACCTCGACCTTCATCACCGGCTCCAGGAGACACGGATTCGCGAGACGCGCCGCTTCCTTGAATGCCATCGAGCCAGCGATTTTGAACGCCATTTCGGACGAGTCGACATCATGGTACGAGCCGTACACCAGCTGCACCTTGACGTCCACCACCGGGTAGCCCGCGAGCACACCCGTCTCCAACGCTTCCTTGATACCCGCTTCCGTCGGGCCGATGAATTCACGAGGAATCACACCACCGACGACCTTGTCTTCGAACACGAAGCCCTGACCCGGCTCGCTCGGCTCCATGTTGATAACGACATGGCCGTACTGACCCTTACCACCCGACTGGCGGATGAACTTGCCTTCGATCTTTTCGACGCGCTTCTTGATCGTCTCGCGATAGGCCACCTGCGGGCGACCCACATTCGCGTCGACCTTGAACTCGCGCTGCATACGATCGACGATGATCTCGAGGTGCAACTCGCCCATGCCGGCAATGATCGTCTGGCCCGTTTCCGGGTCGGAGCGCACGCGGAATGTCGGATCTTCTTCGGCCAGCTTCTGCAAGGCGATGGCCAGCTTGTCCTGGTCCGCCTTCGTCTTCGGCTCGATCGCGACGTCGATGACGGGGGCCGGGAACTTCATCGCTTCGAGGATGATCGGCGCGTCTTCCGTGCACATCGTGTCGCCGGTCCGCGTGTCCTTCAAGCCGATCGCTGCCGCGATGTCGCCGCACCGCACTTCCGGAATTTCTTCACGCTTGTTGGCGTGCATCTGCAGCAGACGGCCGACACGCTCACGCTTGTCCTTCGTGCTGTTGTAGACGTACGAGCCTGACGTGAGCACGCCCGAGTAGCAGCGGAAGAACGTCAGCTTTCCCACGAACGGGTCGGTCGCAATTTTGAACGCGAGGCCGGCGAACGGCGCATCGTCGGTCACCGGGCACTCGACGAACGTTTCGTCGTGGTGCGGGAGATGACCCTTGATGGGCGGCACGTCGAGCGGCGCGGGCAGAAAGTCGATGACGGCATCGAGCAACGCCTGCACACCCTTGTTCTTGAACGAGGCGCCGCACAGAATCGGAATGAACTTGCCCGAGCACGTCGCCGTACGGATGGCGCTGCGAATCTCGGCCACCGTGAGCTCTTCACCGGCCAGGTACTTCTCCATCAACACTTCATCGTATTCGACGACCGTGTCGATGAGCTTGTGACGTGCTGCTTCGACGGCGTCATGGAACTCGGCCGGGACGTCCGTGACCGTGAACGTCTTGCCGAGCGTCTGCTCGTCGAAGATGTACTGCTTGCGTTCGATGACGTCGAGGTGACCGGTGAACAGCTCACCCGAACCCACAGGCAGCTGGAGCGGCTGAGCGCTCTTGGACAGCCGGTCGTGAATCATGGCGACGCAACGCTCGAAGTTCGCGCCGACGCGATCCATCTTGTTCGCGAAGATCATGCGCGGCACAGCGTAGCCGTCGGCCTGGCGCCACACCGTTTCCGTCTGCGGCTCTACACCGGCGACAGAGTCGAGCAGCGTGACCGCACCGTCGAGCACGCGCAACGAGCGCTGCACTTCGACCGTGAAGTCCACGTGACCCGGCGTGTCGATGATGTTGATGCGGTACTCGGGGCCGTCGCCCTTCGTGTCGCTCTGCCCATGGCGCTGCCAGAAGCAGGTCGTCGCGGCCGACGTGATCGTGATGCCGCGCTCCTGTTCCTGTTCCATCCAGTCCATGGTGGCTGCGCCGTCATGGACTTCACCAATCTTGTGCGACTTCCCCGTGTAGTAGAGGATGCGCTCAGTGGTCGTGGTCTTACCGGCATCGATGTGGGCCATGATGCCGATGTTGCGATAATGCTCAAGCGGGGTCGTACGCGGCATAGTTCTCGGCGGCGGCTCGCTTGCGCGGCGCCAATCTTTGACGAAAAGTGGACTAGCAAAAAAACGGCTGGACCTGTCGCCTCGCCTTTGCGCGAGACCGGTATCCATCCGCTGCCGCCGGGTGCATTCGCCGCTGGTGCGCGAATGGGGACCCAAGCGCGCCGGTTACAGAGAACAGCTGACTCCGTGACCGACGTTAAATTGGCTGCGTTGCTTTTCGGGAGCCTCGGGACGTCTCAGACGCCGAAGCCGGTACAGCGTGCGCTTAGTCCCGGGCCGCAGTGCTTCGCGCCTTTCGCTTCGCGCCCCCACCTCGAGAGGTGGCCCATAGGGCTCTCGGCCGCAGATCGCCGAGAAAGTGGTGCAGTACTGAACTCTGCCAACGGCGCCTTTTGAGGGCGTTCCGAGACAGACACCTAACATGGTCGACTCTCGCGAGGATGTCAACCCGCTTTGTCTGCGGAAACGTCCGTACCGACGACAACAGTTCGGCCACACGCCGAAACGGCTCCCACCTATGCACCGCGCGCCGCTCGGTGGGTACCGAGCGGCGCGCAGGATCAGCGGAAGCGGGCGATCAGCGCTTACGGCGGCGACGGGCGGCGAAGGCCAACCCAGCCAGACCGGTCGCCATCAGCGCCCAGGTGCCGGGCTCCGGCACGGTCGAGGTCTGGATGTTGATGTTGTCGATCCAGAAGGTGCGGTACGCATTGGCGTTGAGCTGCTGGTAACCAATCATCTGCTCGTCCACCGAACCGTACGGGTCCAAGAAGGCGTACGTCGCATCGAAGCGGACTTCATTAATGAGCCCGATCTGGGCCAGCATCGTCGAGAAGCTGCCGCCGGTGCCGAGGAAGTTGAAGTTTTGCGACCACACTTCCGCGCCGTTGTTCAGGCCACTCACGCGAAGATTCTGCACGTTTCCCCAACCGCCACCCAGCTGCATCGACTTGAGTTCAAACAGTGACGAGCTGGAGAAGTTCGCGCCGTTCGGACCCGATGCACCCGACACCGCGACCACTTGTGTCACGCCGTTTTGGAACGATGAGTACTTCTGCTGGTAGCCGGTCAGAATCTGGTTGTTCTGGTCGATCGTGTAGAGCGAGCCCTGTCGCCCGTTCACGAAACAGCGACCGTACCCCTGCTGATTGTCCGAAAACAAGTAGTCCTGCAGGTCGAGCGCGCTGAAGCCGCTCCAGTTAAACCCGGAAAAGCCGCTCTGGATTGTCTGGCCGTTCCACTTGCAGTCGCGGTTGTTCGTCTGGTAAAGCGCGTCTGTAGTCGGAAGTAAGTGCCTCGGATTCAGCGGGCTGTCGTATCCAAGCTGTTCAAACGTGACCGGCGTAGTCGGCTGCGCCGACAGCGGCGCGCTCACCAATGCCGCACCGACGGCAAGCGTGGGAAGCAGGGAGCGACGGATAGTCTTAAGAACGCGCATGGGACACTCTCAAATTCGGGACGGTTGCGACTTCTTCTTACACCAGACTGGTGCATAAGCCGTGCCATATGGCGAACTCGACCATAAACAGGCTTTTTCCGACATCCACCCCACGTTTTCGGGACGTATGCCACCAGCTGGCCCTTCTCAAATGTTGCAGGAACCCTACAACAGTGCACCCTTTGCTGTCACAGCGCAACAACACTGTCCGTGACGAACTCGACCATTGGTCCCACGACGGTCGCCGGGGTCGTTAGATGACCATCTCCACCGACGACGTATCGTGTTCCTCGACCAGCGCCGATTCCAGAATCTCGGAGATCCGATCCCCGGCGTGGCCGTCGCCGAACGGGTTCGGGCCCGACACCATCCGCTGATACACCACCGGATCGCACAAGATGCTGAGCGCCTCCTTCACGATCAGATCCGGGTCAGTGCCCACCAGGATGCCCGCCCCCACCTGCACCACCTCCGGACGCTCGGTTCGCTCGCGCAAAATCAGAATGGGGCGACCCATCGACGGCGCCTCCTCCTGCAGTCCGCCGGAATCCGACAGAATGAGCGTGCTGCGGTGCATCAGCTTGAGCAGGTCGCGATAGGCCAGTGGCTCCGTGAGCAGCACGCGCGGCGTGGTACCCAGCGCCTCCACGAACATGCCGCGCACATTCGGATTCGGATGCAACGGAAACACCACCTGTAGATCTGGCACGGCATCGACCAGACGGCGGACCGCCCGCGCCACGTCACGCATCGCTGCCCCGTGGTTCTCGCGACGGTGCGCCGTCACGAGCGCCACCCGCCCCTCACCCAGCGCCGCGAGTGCGGGATTCTCGTACGGATGCGAGATGTCCATCTGCCGCACGGCGTCTACGATCGTGTTGCCCGTCACGAAGATGCGGTGCATCGGCACCCCTTCCCGCAGCAGGTTGTCGCGGCTTTCCGGCGTCGGCGTGAAATGCCATTGCGAGGCCACCCCCACCACGCGACGGTGGAACTCCTCAGGGAACGGCTCCTGAAAGTTGAAGGAGCGAAGCCCCGCTTCGACATGCCCCACGGGGATCGACCGCCACGTGGCCGCCATCGCGCCCGCAATCGCACTGCTCGTGTCGCCCTGCACCAGCACGACAGTCGCCTTCGACTGTACCATCACCTCGTCCAGCGCCGTGATACAGCGCGATACGAACTCGCTCGGTGTCTGATTGGTCGTCATCAACGTCAACGCGATGTCGGGCTGGATGCCGACATCGTCGAAGGCGCGCGTGAGGAGCTCGCGATGCTGACCGGTGGACACCAACGTCACACGCATACGACCGCGCTCGCGGATCGCGCGCACCACCGGCGCCATCTTGATCACCTCGGGGCGCGTCCCCACAATCGCCAGCACATGTGGCGGTTCCGTGGGGTGAATGGCGCCCATCCCGCCGCGCATCGGGGTCAACCAGCGCGAGTTGCTCATGATTTGGTCTTCTTGACGATGACTTCGAGGTCGTCACGCGAGACGACACCCTGATTCACCAGAATGGCGCCCAGCTGACCGCCGTGTTCCCGCTGCTGCTTGAGCGCCAACACGAGCTGCTGCGTCGTGAGCTTGCGCTCTTCAATGAGCCGCTCGCCAAGCCGCATCTGCGCGCCGACTTGCGGCGGCAGCGAGTGCTCGGTCTTGTCCCAGCTCATGGGAATACCGGTGCGCCGAGAACGCGTATACTTGAGCGCCGCACGCATCGTGGCCACCATGTTCACAATGTTGCTGAACGGCGTCCGGAAGATAGCGAGCATCGCCTGCCAGAAACCGTACAAGCGGCCGGTGGCCAGCGCGCGCTGCAACAGGCGATTCAGCATGAACAGGAACCCGATCCAGAAGAGCCACTGGAACCACGGACTCTGCACAAGATCCGGAAGCTCCGGCTGGATGAACGTCTTGATCCACTGATAGCCGGCGTAGTACACCACCAGGATGTAGCCCGCGAGCACCACCAGATAACCCAGCGGTCCACGCCGGTCGTGCGCCAGAATCCAGTTGAGGCCCGTCGGCCAGCCCCAGTGCTCCCAACCCTGAAACACGATACCGGCCATCCAGCGCGTGCGCTGACGCACCGCCGTCGTGAAGGTCTGCGGGAACGGCGCCCACGTGGCCACCAGCTCCTCAGGAGCGCTCGGCTCTTCGCTCGACTTCACGTACTGATGCAGGTAGCGCGTGGGACGCCCCTGCACGGTGAGCCCGAGTCCGAGGTCGTAATCCTCGGTGAGCGAATTGGTGGCGAACGGTACGCCGTTGCGCTCTTCCATCAGCTGATCGATCACGCTGCGGCGCACGCAGGTCGCCACACCGGCCGACGGCACAAAGCCCCACACCTTTTCGCGCACGAACATGTTCTTCGTGTACTGCTCGGCGAATTCGTCGATGTACGTACCGGCCACGAAGTCGTACCAGTACGGTGGCGTCGAGAGCACCGGCAACTGCACGAAGTCGGCGCCTTCGCCGCGGAAGTACCAATTCAGCAGCCGCAGTTCCTGCGGATGAATCAGGTCTTCAACATCATGGAACACGATCAAGTCGTAGCGCAGACCGGCACGCTCCTCGTGCTCAGCGATGGCGGCAAGCACCGCGTTCACGCAATCGGCCTTCGACGTCGGTCCGTCGTTCTCGGTGACGACCTTGCGCACGTTCGGATAGACCGAACGGACTTTGTCCACTTCGCGGCGTGTGTCCGGATCGTTCTGGTACGTGCCGATCCAGTAGTCGTACCGCTGATAATCGATACGCGGCAGGTTGTACATCAGCATGCGCGCGATGACGTCCTGCTCCTTCCACGCCGGCGTCACGATCGCGATACGCCACTCGCTGACGTCCTTCAGCTCCTTCGTGGTCACAACCGGCCGTTCCCACCAATTGAAGATGCGGCCGAGCCAGTACACGCAGTCGAAGAACAGGTCGTCGAGCGCGAAGATCACATAGAACACGGCGATGATCGCGATGGCCATTTCGTAATTCGTCACTTGCGGTCTCCCATCGATTGGTCGTGCAGTGGCTTCAGCTTGCGCCAACCGTATACCGCCGTAAATCGCCAATCCTGATATCGGCGGTTCGTCGCCGCGGGCGGTGCCATCAGGAAGCGACCGGAGATTCCTTCGACGAGAAAGACGAAGCCGTGTCCAGGACGCAGCGCCACGCCACCGCCGATTTCGGCGGCGCGATTGAAGAAGTCCGCGCGACTGTCGTAGCCCACCCAACCACGCGCGAAAAAGTCGATCGCCTGCGTGGCGAGCGATCCCACGCGGAAGCCTTCGCGTAACTGCATGTATCCGATGACGTTCTTGTCGAATCGCTCATACCAGCTCACGTCACCTGAGAGGTCGGTGAGCAGTCGCACGTTCGATCCATCCCTGAGCTGTAGTTCGTGCGCGAGAATCACGTACGCGCCAGCGCGGATGTCACGCGTCCAGCTATTCTCGAAGTCGGAGAGCAGCGACCGCGCAGCGCCCGCTTCGGCGTAGAACCAGATCGGGCCACGCGCCGGCCGCACGCGAACACCACCGGCGAGTATCGCGGCGTTGTCGCTGAGCACCCGCGACTGCAGTCCGCCTGACGACTTCGAATCGCGCGTCACGCGCAACGACGTGTAGACCGCCTGCCCCCACGAACTGCCACTCTCGATACCGAGGCGCGTGAAACCGGTGGCGATCGTGTTCTTGAAGCGCGTCTGATAGAACGGCGCGATGTAGCCTTCGGAGAAGTATGAGGTACCGGGTCCCTGCTTCACGCGAAGCGCGCGCTGCGCGGGGATCGACACGATGGTGTCTTCCGCGAGCGACGCCGCCTTGAACGCGGCCAATGCGCTCTTCTCACGACCGACGTCGTCGTACAGATACCCGAGCGCCAGATGGTCGACCGGCGTCAACCCGCTCGCCGTCTTGGCGATGCCTTCGAACGCGGTGATGGCCTCGCGCGTCCGCTTGAGACTGATCAGCACGTAGCCGAGCTGGCGATGGACTTCCGGTCGCGACGGATCACGATCGACACCTTGCCGCAGGAAGTCGGCCGCGCGCGGACCGTCCCCCCCGGCGAGGGCCAGATATCCGAGTTCGATGCGGGGTAACGCCTGACTCGTGTCAGCGGTGATCGCCTGCTCGAAGCTCAATCGGGCGGCAGCGGTGTCTCCGCGCGTCTTCGCTGCGTAGCCAACGTTCATCGCAGCGTTGTAGCGCTCGGCAGGTGTACCCTGGGCGCGAGCCGACGCCGTAGCCAGACAGACGAGCGCAACCGCGAGGGTCACTCTCGATGCCCGAACGCAACGGCGCAACATCTCCGGAGATGCGGAAAGGAGCGACAATGGAACAGGGGACGGGGACGACCCGCGAACCGAATCCCAACGATCGGATATGGCGACCCCAGGCTGAGGCCGCTGGCTAGCGGGATGTTTAGTGCTTGACAATACCTGCAGTGTGACGTTTTGCGATAGACGTCACAGCCACGAGTTACGTCACCACACTCGAATCACCCATCCCTACCAGCGTGTAGCCCGTCCCCTGCCGCGTCTCCGAACTGTGACGAATGGATCATGATGCGGCCGGAACCGCATCGTCGCGGTACCCTAGAGCGCCCGGACCGAATGCACCTTGACGGTCGCGTCCTCGGCATAGATGCCGATGCGCCCCTTCCGATAGGGGCTTTCCTCATCGCGGACCCGCACGATTTCGTGCCCGTCGACGAACACCGCGATCGCTTCGTCGACCTGCACGATGGTGATGTCGTACGCGTGCCCGATCGGGAAACTCTGCTCCGAGCCCGAGCCGAGAAACCGCTGTCCGCCGGGATACGCCGGATCACGCTTGCCGAGTTCCCAGCCGTTGGGCTTCGGGATGAAGTAGTAGAAGCGCTCATCGTCGGTGTACTGCCAGATCACCCACCCCACTTCCCACGGATTGGGGGTGCCGTTGCGCAGCTGGGCCGTGGTCTCGAGGCGGGTATGCATCACGAGGCGACTGCCGTACTGCGGCCCCAGCACCATAGGGGCATGAGTCATATAGTCCTTCAGCGCGGCCTTGGGGCCCATCGCCAGCGACGCCTGCCGTCCTTTGCCGTCGACGGCCACGCAGCCGTATCCGTCAAAGCGCACGGTCCACGACCCGAAGTCTTCGCCTTGGGTCAGGCACTCCGGGCGGACGGTCGGGAAGTCTATTCTGGGGAGGCGATTGGCGTAGCGCAGCACCGCCAGTTGCGACGCGGCGTTGTCACGCATTGACGGTCCGGAGACCATGGCATCGAGGGACACCTGGCTACCGCCGTTGGGGTCCAGCGTCGTCGTCGGATTGGCCGACCGGCAAGACGCCAGCAACAGCATCGCCCCCGAAAGGGCGAGGAGTCGGGTGTGCGACATCGCACGTGCTAGCACTGCTACTCCGCGAGCGGGTTCGTTCGGTAACTCGGCCGGCTGACGTGGCGGACCACGTGTAAGCCCCGGAGCTTTGCGTCCCCGACTTCCGTCGGGTTTGCCGTTTCGCGACCTCGGCAGTGAGGCGGCGCCCTACATCATGTTGACGCGGCCACGGCACGCAGGCAACGCTTCATGCCGTCGGCAAAACATCGCGGCCAAACCTGTGACGATGCCAGCTCTGAAACGACAACTGCCCCGGAGTTACCCGGGGCAGTTGAAATAGTTATGCCGGCTGTGTGACCCGACGAGGGTCTCACCGCGCGTGGTGTGGTACTACCAGCGATAGTGCGCGAACGCCTTGTTGGCTTCGGCCATACGATGGGTGTCTTCCTTCTTCTTGATCGCATTACCTTCGCCACGGCTCGCCGCGAGCACTTCGGCGGCCAGTTTCTCGGCCATCGACTTCTCGTTGCGGTCGCGTGAATATCCGATGAGCCAACGCATGGCGAGGGCGGAACGACGATCCTGGCGGACCTCGACCGGCACCTGGTACGTGGCGCCACCGACACGGCGGCTCTTCACTTCGACCACCGGCTTGAGGTTGTTCAACGCCTGCTTGAACACGCCCACGCCCGGCTGGCTGGTCTTGGCTTCGACGATGTCCATCGCGCCGTAGAAGATGCCTTCGGCGGTGGACTTCTTGCCCTGAATCATCAGGTTATTGATGAACTTCGAGACGGTCTGGCTGTCGTAGCGAGCGTCAGGAAGAATGATGCGCTTTACTGCACTTTTGCGGCGGCTCACTTCTTCTTACCTCCCTTAGCGGCTGCAGCAGCCGCGGCGCCCTTCTTGGGACGCTTGGTGCCGTACTTCGAACGGCTCTGGTTACGGCCGTTGACGCCCGATGCGTCAAGCGTGCCGCGAACGATGTGGTAACGCACGCCGGGAAGGTCCTTGACACGACCACCGCGCACGAGCACGATCGAGTGCTCCTGCAGGTTATGTCCTTCGCCGGGGATGTAGGCCGTCACCTCGAGCTGGTTCGTGAGACGAACACGCGCAACTTTGCGCAGCGCCGAGTTGGGCTTCTTGGGCGTCGTGGTATAGACGCGGGTACACACGCCACGCTTGAACGGATTGCTCTTGAGCGCGGGCGCCTTGGACTTCTCCACCACGTCCTTACGGGCGCGGCGGACCAGCTGATTGATCGTAGGCATTCTAGGATGGTTGCCCGGACGGCCTAGCCGGCCGGGTGTTCGAACTCCGACATCTACGTGGATCGCCACCACCATGCATGCAGAAGGCGGGGGCGGCACGGAACAGAACCCTAAGCTTAGTCCGGGTCCGCGGTTGGGTCAACCGGGTCCCAGATGTCCGCTTGGTGGCGACGGTGCCCTCGATTCGGTCACCCGACGGCGAGAGCGGGACGCGCTGGCATCGGTTCCGGCTCACAACGGGGTCTTAACAGCGGGACCGGGACGACGTACCTGAGGGGGAGGACGGTGTGCCGATCCGGTCCCGGGTGACCTCCGGTAGTAGAATGCATAGTGACACGTCGTGACTACACCGGACCGATGGTTTTCCGTGAGTATCTCGTGAGCGACTTCCAAGCCCGACTCCAGCGTGCCCTCGACGGCGAGTTCCTGATTGAACGGGAACTCGGCGGCGCCGGCATGTCCCGTGTCTTCGTGGCCACCGAGCGCGCACTGCAGCGTCGTGTGGTGGTGAAGGTGCTGCCACCCGAGTTGGCGGCCGGCGTGAATGTGGAGCGCTTCCGTCGCGAGATCCAACTGGCGGCGCAACTACAACATCCGCACATCGTGCCGCTGCTCGCCGCCGGGGATGACGACGGCTTGTTGTGGTTCTCGATGCCGTACATCGAGGGCGAGTCACTGCGCGGCACGCGGACCACGGCGAAACGCCTCGCGCCTCGCGACGTGGTCCGTATCCTCCACGACGTGGTCGACGCGCTGGCCTACGCCCACGAGCGTGGCGTCGTGCATCGTGACATCAAGCCCGACAACATTCTTACGTCGGGGATGCACGCACTGGTCACCGACTTCGGCGTGGCCAAGGCGCTCAGCGCGTCGATTCCAGTGCACGGCGGCACGACGACCGGCATGGCGATCGGGACACCGGCCTACATGGCCCCCGAGCAATTGGCGGCCGATCCCGCGGCCGATCACCGTGTCGATATCTACGGCGTGGGGCTCCTGGCGTATGAACTGCTGACCGGCAGTGCCCCGTTCACGGGGACGTCGCCGCAGGCCACGCTCGCGGCGCAGCTCACGCAGATGCCGACCGCACCGCATCTCTCGTATGCCGACATCCCCGAGCCGCTCTCGCGGCTGATCATGCAGTGCCTCGAGAAGGACGCCAACAACCGACCGGCGTCGGCGCGGGCGCTGTTAGCCCAACTCGAAACGCTACCACCGATGTCGAGCGGCCCTGCCCTGCCGATGCGGCGCGCAAGCACTCGCCTGCGGTCGCGCGCGGCGATACTCGTGGGCGGTATCGTGGTCGCCGTCGGCTCCTACGTGGCCGCACAGCGCATTCAACGCGCCCAACGCGACGTAGCGCGTTCCGCAGCCGATGCGATGCCGGACGCGCGCGATGCGGGTCCGGGCGGGGATCGCGCGCAAGCGATGTCGGTGGCGCCGCCCGAGGGGGGGGCGGCCCGTGCAGACACCGTGTACCGCGATCTCACCGATGGCGTGAATTCGCTGCCCGTCGCCGTCGTCCTTACCCGCGCAGAATCGCTGGCAATCGCCGCGGCGGTGACTCAGCGACAGGCCTCCACCGCCACCCGGCAGCGCAGTGCCACAGCGACGGCGACCAGTGCGCCGACCGTTGCCATGCCCGGTATGTCCGCACCGACGGGCGAGGCCAGGATCGTCGTACGCAGCGCGAACGGCATGACCACGTCGGTGGACCGCGAGCTCCTGTTGGCCGAGGTGGGACGGATCTTCGCGGATTCACTTTCACGGGCACTGTTGCACATGGACAGTGCCATGATGCGTCTGCCGCAGTCGGCGCGTATCGACGTGCCGCGCGCGCCGGCGACCGTGACGCCGATGTTGGCACCACCGTCCGATGGGCGCGTACGGGTGGTCGTGACGAACTATTCGAACGCCACCGGCAAACGCGAGTTCGCAGGCATCACGCGGGACGTGGCGCACCAAGTCCGGGCCGCGCTTCCCGCGGACCAATACGACGTCGTGTCCAACGAGATCACCGATCGTGCCACGCGTAACATGCCGGACCGCATGAGCGTAGGCTGGGGACTGCGCGCCGACTACGT
The DNA here is from genome assembly GCA_038316215.1 of Gemmatimonadales bacterium. Classification (GTDB taxonomy): domain Bacteria; phylum Gemmatimonadota; class Gemmatimonadetes; order Gemmatimonadales; family Gemmatimonadaceae; genus Gemmatimonas. The sequence goes on from JBBQAK010000057.1 coordinate 12,236, forward strand.
CGTGAGCGGCATGGTCAGCACACGCGGTGATTCGGTAGTGCTGCTCACGATCTTCACGGATGTTCGCGATGGACGTTTTACGCGCATGGCGGAATCGCTGGCGCCGATCGCTGAACCGAAACGGGCATTCCCGATGGCCGCGGGACAAGTGACGGCGTGGCTGGACACGGCGAAGGTGAGTCGGGCGAGAAGGCCGCGAGGCTGATAAGGCGAACGGCGTGAACTGCTCAGTACTGAGTGCTCTGAGTTCTGGCTCCAGACTGGGTATAGTGCTCGGAGTTCAGCAACGGCAGTCCACAGTTGCGAGCGCGTTTGGTGGTGCGTGGGGATCGTATGGTGTGCGCTCGAATGGTCACGCACTTGCCGGCCGGTGTTGTATGCTCGCGCCATGCCGAACAATCCGAACAACCTCGTGGTGCTCGCTCGGGCGCGCACCTTTGCGATTGACCTGCATCGCGCAGTGGAGCGGCGCGCGCGGCACATAGGGCGTGCATCGCCGGGGCTTCGCAGTCAGATCCTGCGCGCATCGATGTCGATTCCGCTCAACATCGCCGAGGGCGCCGGAAAAGATTCTCGCGCTGAGTTCGCACACTTTATCGGACACGCCATCGGTTCCGCGAATGAGGTCGAGCAACAGATGCTCCTCGCGCAATCCCTGGCGCTGTTCGACAGCGAGATCAACCCGCTCCTCGACGAATGCCGCGAAATCCGCATGATGCTGTATGGATTGCGCAAACGCCTGCAGAGTATCGACTAGGAAACCCGCTCGACACTGCGGACTGTCGTTGCTGAATTCCGAACACTATACGCGGCGGATTCAACGAGTCGGTGCAACACTCTCGGCAAAGATAGCTGCGGGCGTGCGGAATCCGAGGG
>JBBQAK010000439.1:0-3190 GCA_038316215.1 Gemmatimonadales bacterium
TCCAGCACACCGTACCTGTACGGCTGCTACGACGAGGAAAGCGAAGCCGCCACGGAAGGACGTCAGAAGGTCATCATCCTCGGGTCTGGTCCGAATCGGATCGGTCAGGGTGTGGAGTTCGACTACTGCTGTGTGCGCGCCGTGTTGGCGCTGCGCGCGCGTGGCTATGAGACCATCATGGTGAACTCGAACCCCGAAACCGTCTCCACCGATTTCGATATTTCGGACAAGTTGTACTTCGAGCCGCTCACGCTCGAAGATGTCCTGGAAATCGTCCATCGTGAGAATCCGCTCGGCGTCATCGTGCAGCTTGGCGGCCAAACGCCGCTCAAGCTCACGCGCCCGCTCGAAGCGGCCGGAGTGCGCATTCTCGGCACATCACCCGATGCCATTGATATCGCCGAGGATCGCCGTCGGTTCGAGGCCATCGTGCGTGAACTTGGTATCGCCCAGCCGGCCAATGGCACGGCGACGAGCGTCGATGAAGCCGTCGAGATCGCCGACCGCATCGGGTATCCAGTCCTGGTGCGCCCGTCCTATGTGCTCGGGGGACGGGCGATGGAGATCGTGCACGACGCCGCGTCGTTGCGCGGATATTTCGAACGTGCTGCACGCGTGAGCGAAGACCGCCCCGTGCTCGTCGACAAGTTCCTCGAAGATGCATTTGAGGCCGACGTCGACGCGCTCTCCGATGGCACGAACGTGGTCATCGGTTCGGTCATGGAGCATATCGAGAGCGCTGGCATTCACTCGGGTGACTCCGCCTGTGTGTTGCCGCCGTACCTCATTCCGCAGGCCGCTGCCGATCAGATGCGCGCGCACACGGTCGCCTTCGCCAAGAAGTTGGGCGTGGTCGGACTGATCAACGTGCAGTACGCGTACAAGGACGGCATCGTGTACGTCATCGAAGTCAACCCGCGTGCCTCGCGCACCGTGCCGTTCGTGTCGAAAGCCATCGGCGTATCGCTCGCCTCGGTGGCCGCACGGCTGATGCTGGGTGAGACGTTGGCCGACGTCGGCTTCACCGCGGAGATCGTGCCGCCGTTCTTCAGCGTCAAGGAAGCGGTCTTCCCGTTCAACAAGTTCCGGGAGTTTGATCCGGTGCTCGGCCCCGAAATGCGCTCCACCGGTGAAGTCATGGGCATCGACGAAGATTTCGGCACGGCCTTCATGAAGTCGCAGCTGGCGGCCGACAACGCGTTGCCACGCACCGGCGCCGTATTCATCACCGTGAACGATTCCGACAAGCCGAGCGCAGCGACGTTGGCGGCGCGTTTCCAAGAGCTTGGCTTCGCGCTCTACGCGACCAGTGGCACCGCCGCGTACCTGCGTGAGCGCAACATCGCCGTGGAGTCAGTGCTCAAGGTCAGCGAGGGACGCCCACACGGCGTCGACATGATCTTGAACGGCGAAATACAGCTGCTCGTCAACACGCCGCTCGGCAAACACGCGCAGGTCGACGACGAACGCTTGCGTCAGGCCGCGATCAGCAACCGTGTGCCGTACACGACCACGCTGTCGGCCGCCAGCGCCGCCGCCGAAGCGATTGCGGCGCGCCAGTCTCGCGAGCCGGGCGTGCGGTCGTTGCAGGAGTGGCATGTGATCCTGGCGGCGTCACTCGCCGCCAGCGCCGCTGCGGTTGGTGCGGCGTGAGCATTCCCGGCATGGTCGCCTCGGCGGGGCAGGGGCACGTCGCACTGGGCGTCGTGCTCGGTGAAGGCGCGCTCGTACACGAGTCGGCGTATGTCGATGCCGGTGCGGCCATCGGTGCCGGAACGCGCGTGTGGCATTTTTGCCACGTGCTTGGCGGTGCGGCGATCGGTGCGCGCTGTTCGCTGGGACAGAACGTCGTCGTGATGAACGGCGTCGTGGTCGGCGACAACGCGAAGATCCAGAACAATGTGTCGCTGTACGAAGGTGTGGAGCTCGAGGCCGACGTATTCTGCGGTCCGTCGATGGTCTTCACCAACGTGTACAATCCGCGTAGCGCGGTCTCGCGGAAGAACGAGTACCGTCGCACGCTGGTGCGCCGCGGGGCCACGATCGGCGCCAACGCGACGATTGTCTGCGGTGTCACGATCGGGCGCTTTGCGTTCATCGGCGCCGGTGCCGTCGTCAATCGCGATGTTCCTGATTACGCCCTCGTCGCGGGGGTGCCGGGGCGGCGTCTCGGCTGGATGTCGGAAGACGGACACAAGCTGGAGTCGCTGAGCCTGGCTGGTGCCGAGGGACATCACGAATTGCTTCGATGCCCAGGAACCGACGTGCGATACGAACGACATGGCGAGGTAGTTGTTCGCCTCGAGGATACGGTATGACGGTGCCGGTCATTCCCGCGGGACAGCGTATTCGCGTGGCGTTGCTCGGGTGCGGGCGGATCAGCAAGAATCACTTCGATGCTCTCGCCAAGCTCCCGGGGCTGCAACTCGTGGCGGTGTGTGATATCGTCGCGGAGCGTGCGCAGCTTGCCGGCACGCAGTACGACGTGCCGTGGTTCACGAGCTACGAGCAAATGCTGGCTGACGTCCCCAGCGATGCCGTGATTATCGCCACGCCATCCGGATTGCATCCGCAGCACGGTATGCTGGCGGCCAAGGCCGGCCGGCACGTGATCTCGGAGAAGCCGATGGCGATCTCGCTCGCTGCGGCCGACGCACTCGTGCAAGCCTGCGATGACCACCACGTCCAATTGTTCGTGGTCAAGCAGAACCGACTCAATCCGCCGATCGTGCTACTCAAGCGTGCGATTGATCGCGGGCGTTTCGGACGGATCTACATGGCGAATTGTACGGTGCGGTGGACGCGCCCACAGGATTACTACGATCAGGCGCCCTGGCGTGGCACGTGGGAGTTCGACGGCGGCGCGTTTATGAACCAAGCGTCGCACTACGTCGATCTCGTGCAGTGGCTGGTTGGCCCGGTCGAAAGCGTCATGGCCAAGACCGCGACGCTGGCGCGGCGTATCGAGGCAGAGGACAGCGGGGCTGCGGTACTCAAGTTCCGCTCTGGCGCCATTGGCGTCATCGAAGTCACGATGCTGACCTTTCCCAAGAATCTCGAAGGATCGATTACGATCCTCGGCGAGAAGGGGAGCGTGAAGATCGGCGGGACAGCGGTCAACAAAGTCGAACATTGGACCTTTGCGGATTACGATGACGACGACAAGCTCGTCGAGCAGGCGAACACCAAT
>JBBQAK010000181.1:0-7807 GCA_038316215.1 Gemmatimonadales bacterium
CGGAATGCTTTCCGGAACATCGGAGATCTTGAACCGCGCCTCGATGATGGACCCGTCGGGGCAGCGGAACTCGTAAGTCGGCATGGCTACGTTACTTGGCTAGGGTCAGACAGCCTTGAAAGATAGCCATGCCGGTCCCGCGGTTCAACGGGTGCGGCTCAGGTCACCGTGAGCGTGGCTGCGCCGGGCGTGTAGATCACGGTAAGAGTGGGCAGATTTTCGGCGCGCTGCGGCGAGGGCTGCCAGACGCCGGCGTTGTTGAAGAGCGCTCCGTGGTTCGGACACCGGAAGCTGGCCCCGTTCACCACGTTCACCGTGGTACCGGCATGCGGACAGCGCATGGAGAAGGCGGCGAAGCTGGTAGCGCTGAGGCGCGTCACGGCCACCGGGCCGCCGTTCACATTGCCCACGCTCCCTGCGACGCCACCGACCGTGGCCAGCGCGGGCCACGCCGCGAGGGTGACCAGCAGTCCTGCGGCGGTCACGGTGAGTGACACCGTCACGGTGCGCGACGCGACGCCGGTCGCGCTGACCGTGATCGTGGCCGTGTAGCTGCCAGCGGCCAAAGCACCGGCGCTCGCCCGCACCGTAAGGGTGGCCGGGGCAGACGTCTGATTGAGCGTGACCGTCAGCCACCCCGTTCCGCCGACACTGTAGGCCACCGAGGCCCCCAGCCCCAGCAGCGAGCCGCCACCGCCGTTGTTGCACTGCACGACCTGCGTGGCCGGCGTACTGCCGATCGGGGCCGTGAACGACAACGCGGAGGCCGAGAGCTGCAATGCGGCCGGCGTGGTCGGATCCTGCACCAACAACGAGACGGTCACGGTCTGCGCGCCGTTACTGACGCCAGCGCCGGTGATCGACACCGTGGCCGTGTAGTTACCGATCGGCAATGTGCCGCGCTGCGCCGACAGGGTGAGCGTGGATGGCGCCGAGGCCTGACTGAGCGCGAGCGACAACCAGCCGGTCCGTTGGCCCGGCCCGTAGGTCAGCGCGACCGCCACGCCGCTCAGAATGCCGCCGCCGTCGTTCGCAATCGCGACCGCTTGCGGCGCCGGAGCGGTTCCGGTGAGCGTGGTGAGAAACACCACGGCGTTACGGTCGAGAGCGAGCACCGGTGGCGTGAGCGCACCGCCGATCGTGAGCGATCCGTCGCTGTTCCGCCGCACGTCGAGCGCGGTGAGTCCGGCCGTGGGCTGTCCGCCAAGCCAGGTCCCGTCATTCGCGAAGACGGCCTCGTGATTCGGACAGCGGAAACCGTTCGTGGCCACGTCGACGATGGTGCCGCGGTGCGGACAGACCAGCGAGAGCGCGCGGAACTGCGCCGCGCCAACCCGTTCCACCACGACGGGCACCGACGTTCCGGACACCACGACCGTGCGGCCACCGATGGACGCCAACTCGGGGATCGTGGCAGGATCGAGGCGGAAGGGTGCCGGGATCGCGTCGAGCACCCGTTCAGGGCCGCTGATCACGCCATCGCCGCAGCCCGAGATCAGGACCCCGAGCGAGAGGACAGAGGCGGAAGCCAGGAACCCGCGGCGATCGACGCGGTGGCATCCACCGCAGGACGACGGGTCGGTCAACGCGTCTGACGACGGGTCGGACGAAAGCGCGGACAACGGCTCAGACGACGGATCGAGTGGCATGGGTGGATGTTAACGAGGGGCGTCGCGCTGTCGAGTACAACGCCGTGGGTGCGATCATGTGCTACCGCCGCCGCACGCTGGGCGAATCGCCGATCCTGGCAGCCCGGCGTGCGGGACTCGCAGTCCCGACACGGCGAGCGACGGGACGGCGAGTGCCGTGCCGGCCGCGAATGCCTTCGTTGATCGACAGCGGTGCATACGTATCCGGCGGCGTACCCACCAAGTGTCGCACGGCGCGGTCTTGGCCAATGTGCGTACTGCGAACTCCACGTACTTCTGGAATTGTTGAGCAAAGATAGCTGTCGTCTGCTCGGGAAAGTGGCATTCAGCCGCGAATCCTGGTCGTGTTCGTGCGCGATCATGGGGTTGTGCATCCACGCGACGTGGACGCGCACCTCGCGCACGTCGCGCTTGACACCGTGACGCGTGAATTGACCGGCAACAGCCACGCCGCCGCTAGCGCTTGACCAACTCCACACGCCGGTTTTTGCTGCGCCCGGCGTCGTCGTCGTTGCTGGCGACCGGCGCGGCCATCCCGGCACCGAACGGCGTGAGCCGTGGCGCCGCGATGCCGTGCTGCTGCACCAACGCCGCCACCACCGCTGTGGCGCGGCGGGAGGACAGCGTCACGTTGTAGTCGAAGGCGCCTTGCGCGTCGGTATGCCCTGCGACGACGAGGGCCATGGCAGGGTTGGCGCGCAGGAACTTGGCGATCTCCTCGAGCGTGGCCTTGGATTCGGGCTTGATCTCCGCCTTGTCGGTGTCGAACAGGATGCCGTAGAGTGCAATTCGTCCACTCGCGGCCATGGCAGACTGCATGGCGGCGGCATCGACGAACACCATCTTGTCGGTGTCCATCGACTTGGCCTCGACTACGACCACCACGCTGCGCGGTCCCACATTCGGTGCGCCGTGTTCAGCGGTACGCACCGAGACGGTGGTCAGCGCGCCGCCTTGCGTGCGCTCCAGGAGCGCGTAGCGAATGTTCCGGTCGGCGCCGATCTTGGGTTCACCGCTCTCGCTCCAACTCAGTGACATGTAGCGTGCCTGCTTGGCGTCGTCCACGCAGGCGGCCACTTCGCAGGTGAACACGGTGCGGAAACCATTCGCGGTCAAACGGGTCACCTGGTTGCGAAACACCTCGAGCGACGAGCGACCGGTGGGGGCCTGGTAGGCCAGCTCGGTGACGCGACCCTCGCGCGTGGTCGTGTTGGCCGGGGCGAGCTTGTACCGTGAACCGCCGGTCATGGTCTGACTCAACAGCGTCTTGCGGGCGAAGTCCCGCTGCTGGTAGGCGCTGATTCGCGAGCCCTCGTAGCGGCCCACGAGCGGATGATCCTTGCTGCCGGGAGCGTCGGGCGGCAGCGCGGGTTGTGCGTTGGCCGAAGTCGCGATCGATGACGCGGCGAACAGGGCGAAAAGTCCGAGGCGACGTGCGGAGCGATGCATGGGTTCCGGGGATGGGAACTTGCGGAATGCGAAAGGGAATCACGAGGATTGGAGAATCTGCAGCGTCGTGGCGCGCAACGCTGCATGTTTGCGCGATGATCGGGGTGGGCACGGCGCCGCCCCCCGACTTTCCCCTGGAGTGCCCTGCGTGTTCTCAACCTGCCTGTACTGCCACAGCCCCCTCGGGCGGAACGAGGTGCTGGAGGAGTTTCCCATCGGCCGTCGGCTCGCATTCGACGCGCGTCGCGGTCGCCTGTGGGTGGTGTGCCGCGGGTGTCGCAACTGGAATCTTTCGCCGCTCGAAGAGCGCTGGGAGGCCGTGGAGGCGTGTGAGCGACTGTATCGGCAAACGCCGGTGCGGGTGAGCAGCGATCAGATCGGTCTGGCCACGTTGCGTGAAGGGCTCGACCTCGTGCGAATCGGCACACCGCTGCGTCCCGAGTTTGCGGCGTGGCGTTATGGCGGGCGTCTCCGGAAGCGCCGACTGCAGTTGCCCGACGCGCGCGCGACGGCCACCGCGTTCCTGAGTCACGGTGCCGCGATGATGGTAGGTGCCGTCGCGGCGATGGCCGGCGTGACGTACACGCTCACGAGTAGCCGTGGATGGAAGTCGGCGGTGGTGGATCCGCTCGAGCAGGTGGAGGCGCGCCTGCAGTACGACCGCACGATTGCCCACGTTCGCACGCCGGATGGCCTGCTGCGTCCGTTGCGGTTTAGCCATATCGCGCGACTCGAGATCATCGCCGACGACGACCGGCCGTGGATGTTGCGTGTGGCGCATGCGCAGGGCGTCACCGATCTCGATCAGGCCCAGGCGATTCAGGTGGCGAGCCCGCTGCTCGCGCGGCTGAACACGCGCGGCGGCACGCACGGACAAGTGCTCGACGCCACGCGGCGCATCACCGACGCCGGCGATGCCGAGCGGTACATCCGCAGCACCAGTGCGTTGCGGGTCACGCGTCGCGCGAAGAACACCATTTTCTGGGATGACGACGTGGGTGTGCTCGGCCTTACCGGCACGGAGCGCCTGGCCCTCGAGATCGCGATGAACGAAGACGCCGAACGTCAGGCCATGCAGGGCGAACTCCGCGCGCTCGAAGACGCCTGGCGCGACGCCGAAGAGATCGCGGAGATCGCGGACGGGATGTTTTTGCCGTAGCGCTTACGGCGCACCCGTCTGCCCGCGAATTTCGCCACCGGGGAAGGTGGTCGAGTGCACGTTGACGTACGCGTTGCCGGTGCGCAGCAGTGTCATCAGCGAATCGAGCGCGATCGGCGGCTGTCCGTTGATGCCGCGAATGTCCGTCGCGGTAAACGCGCCGGTCAGTACGCCACTGTTGCTCGTGACGGTCTGCTTGAGGAGATCGACGATGACACCGGCGGTGTTCGTGAGTCCGGCGGGCGCGTGGATGTGCGCGCCGACCGGCGTCGACGCCAGTCCCTGATACGTGACGGTGTAGGTCACCGTGGCGCCGATGCGCGTGAAGAGCGCCGCGCCGTTCGCACTGGTGGCAACCGGTGTCGGGCGTTCGTTGGCGCCGTTGAGCAGAGCCAAGATGCGGTTGGGCACTACGTTCACCGTGCCCGACATGCCCGCGTGCAGTGAGCACAGGTACGGATAGCTGCCTGCCGTTGGGAACGTTCGCGTCACCGACGTGCTGGAGACGATTCCGACGTTGCTCGGCGCACCGGCCGACTGAAACAGCACGTTGTGCTCAACGCTGCCGAACCCGAAGGTCACCACGCCGCCTTCGGCGACGGTGGTCGTGGCCGGGGTAAAGACGTTGGCGTTCGTCGCCTGCACATCAACGGCGGTCGCACCGCTGACGGGTGCGGTCACGGTAAGCGCGGCCGTCCCGGTGGCGGTGACCCCATCGCGGGTGAGTGACGCGCCGATCGACGCGGCGCCCGGCGCGATGGCGGTGACGAGTCCCTCGACACTCACGATGGCCTTGGTGCGATCGGCCGATGTGTACGTTACGCCGGTGATCCCGGCAATGGCGTTGCCGCGCGAGTCGCGGGCGGTCGCGGTAAGCTGCGTGGTCGCACCGATCGCCGGTGACGCGGCAGCCGCCTGCACCACCAAGGTCACGAAACGCTGCGCGACATCGACCGTCAGCGTACCGGAGACCGAACCGCTGGTACCCGTGATCGTGGCGGTGCCATTGCCGGTGGCCGTGACCGTGGCGCCCAAGCCGGTTCCCGTGACCGTCGCGACGGCGGCGTTACTGCTTGCCCAATTCACGGCAGCGCCATTGAGTGTCGCCTGGCTCGCATCCTTCACGACCACGGTGAGTGTCCGTGTGGCGCCGATGGCCGCGAGGGCGCCGGTTTCGCTCGTACTGACGGCCACCGATGCCGCCACGGCGGCGGGCGGCGGTGTGGTCGTGCCACCGTCGCCACCACTGCAGGCCGCGATGGTGAACCAGAGCGCGGTGGCGGCGGCGCGTGTCGAGAGGTGAATGCCGCGTGCAACACGGACGGTGGTGACCATCGGTCGATCTCCGGGTGTGAGTGGAGAGGAGGCGGGGATGTACATCGCCACAACAGGTTCCACAGAGCTAGCGACGAGACGCGTTCCGCGGTTCCCACCAGCGGTCTGATAGCCAGCTGGACAGCCTACGGCGGGGCCGGCAGCTTGGAGCTATGCCCTCTCTCCAATCCCCCTGGGCGCCACGGCACGTGGCGCGCGCCCGCCTCCTCGCCTGCGCGACGCTCGCCTGCATGGCGTCCGCCCCCGTTCACGCGCAGCAGCCGTCGCTCACCGGCCCCGGCGTGTCGGCCGAACTGGCCCGCCTCCGTGTCGCACAGGTCACGGACGTGGCATACGATCTCGCCCTGCGCGTGAGTGCCGGCGACACGGCCACCGGCCGGGTCACGGTGTCCTTCACGCAGCGCACGCCAGGAGACGTGGTGCTCGACTTCCGCGGCCTGTCGGTGGGCGACGCGAGCATCAACGGCACGCCATGGCCCAGCATCACGGCGGCGTGGAATAGATACCATCTCGTGATTCCGGCGGCGCGCCTTCGCGCCGGCCGCAACTCGGTGGAAGTCGCGTTCGCCACGCCCGTCGCGCAGGCCGGTGCGAGCATCATTCGCAACCGCGATCCGACCGACGGCAACGTGTACGTGTACACGTTGCTCGTACCGTCGGATGCGAACCTGCTCTTCCCCTGTTTCGACCAGCCCGATTTGAAAGCGAAGGTGCGCCTCTCGCTCACCACGCCGGCCGCGTGGCGCGCGCTGGCGAACGGCGCGCCGATCGGCGCCGACACCGCTGGGGCGCTGGTCACGCATCGCTTCGCCGAAACGCAGCGTCTCAGTACCTATCTCATTGCGTTCGCGGCTGGCCCGTGGGCCAGCGTGACGCGCGCGGTCGCGACGACCACCAAGGCGGCCCCGGTACCGGTCTCACTGTGGATGCGGCAGTCGCGGAAGGCCGAAGCCGAGAGCGACACGCTCATTGAGATGAACGCACGGGCCTTGCGCTGGCTGGGCGATTGGTTCGGCATTCCCTATGCGTTCGACAAGTTCGACGCGTTGCTCGCACCGGCCTTCCCGTTCGGCGGCATGGAGCATCCGGGCGCGGTGTTCTACAACGAAGAGAGCTTCATCTATCGCGAACGGCCCACCGTGTCGCAGCTACTCGGCCGACAGGCGACGACGTTTCACGAAGTCGCCCACCAGTGGTTCGGCGACTATATGACCATGCGCTGGTTCGACGATCTGTGGCTCAAGGAAGGCTTCGCGACGTACATGGCGGCGCGCATGCAAGCCGATCTCGAGCCCACGTCGAACGCGTGGAAGACGTTCTATCTGCGCAACAAGCCGGTGGCCTACGCGACCGACGCGACAGCGGGTACCACACCGATCTGGCAGCAGCTCGGGAATCTCGATCAGGCCAAGAGCAACTACGGCCCGATCGTCTACAACAAGGCACCGGGCGTGCTGAAGCAGCTCGAGTATCTCGTGGGCGCGACCGCCTTTCAGCATGGCGTGCAGGACTTCCTGCGCGCGCATGCCTACGGCAACGGCACGTGGCGCGAGTTACTGGGCAGCGTGGGGCGCGCGGCGAATCGTGATCTCACGACGTGGGGTCGGGCGTGGATGCTGCGCCCGGGCATGCCGTTGGTCGAACAGCGTGTCACCGTGCGCAACGGTGTCGTGCAGCGACTGGCACTGGTGCAACGCGCCGCGCAGCCGTCGCTGTCCGGGCGCGGAGCCTGGCCGCTCAAGGTCCAGGTGCTGCTGTTCTATGCCAAGAAGCCGGCAGTGCGCCTTCCGGTGGAGATGCGCGGCGACACGACGATCGTGATGGCAGCCGCGGGTCGGCCAGCTCCCGACTTCGTGTTCGCCAATGACGGCGACTACGGCTACGCGATCGTGCTCCCGGACTCGCTGAGCGTGGGGTGGCTCGAGCAGCACATCGGCAGCGTGGACGATGACTTTCTGCGCGCGATGTTGTGGGGCGCGTTGTGGGACCTGGTGCGTGAGGCGCGGCTCTCGCCGATGCGCTACGCCGACATGGTGATGCGCGCCCTCCCCACCGAGCGCGACGAGCAGATCACCGGCACGCTGGTGGGGCGACTGGCCACGGTCATTGGTCGCTACACCGAGAGCACTGCGAGTGCGGCGCTGGTGGCGCGGGCCGAACCGTTGCTGCTTCGCGGCGCCGCCGACAGCGCGCGCAGCTATGGGCAGCGCAAAGC
>JBBQAK010000037.1:0-15216 GCA_038316215.1 Gemmatimonadales bacterium
CCGGTCGCCAGATAGGCGCTGCTCCCGGTATTCCCGCCGGCCAGCCCGTTAGCCCACGACCGCGCAGCCCCGGTGGCGCCAACATTCAAGTCCGCTCCACCATCGGAGTTGAAACCGGCACCACCGCTTCCCCACGTGGACGCGCTGACGACACCGCCTTCTCCCGCTCGCGTGGTTTTGAAGGTCGTCGCGCCAATATTGCTGGAACCGCTCGCGTTCGACGCGAACGTGGTAATCGAAGCATCGGTCCCGTTCGTGCCCGCACCGATGCGCACCCCGCCGCCGCCGCCAGCGACCAACAGGGGGTTCCCGCCGGCCGACACCACAAACGATCCGCCACCACCACCACCGCTGCACAGGTCTGAAATGCCCGTGCCACCAACGGCCAACCGCAGCATTTCTCCAGCCGTGAGTTGGAACGATGCGCCCACGAGTGCACCAAGTCCTCCCGTTCGATCGATCCAGCGGCCCCCGGTCAGCCCCGTACGGTTACCGGCGCCCTGCGCGCCCACTGCTTCAATGCTGTAACTCCCGCTCACCGGCGCAAACCAGTCCACAATCGTCCCGGTCAAGAAGAAATCCCACGACGTCTGGGCGGACGCGGTGAGCGGAAACGCCACCAGCACGAGGGCGCTCGCGGCTCGAATCAATCGCACGGCGAAAGCGAACACGGTGATCTCCGGAAATGGGTTCACCTCTGCAAGCGTTTCCCGGCGGTAGTTCCTGCCAGCTACCAAGCACGTATCCGACTGGGACGGTTTGCCCTGTCGTCGCCGTACACAGGTATTATCAGAAGCAGAGTGCTGGTTCCCGTGGATCCCAGGAGTGCATGTCCGTCCCCATCGAGACGGTTGAGCCGCTGTTGCAGGCGTGGAGTGCCGGCGACCTGGCCGCCCGTGACGCCTTGCTGGCGCTGGTCTATGACGACCTGAAGCACCTCGCCAGCCGACATCTGGGCAGCGAGGCGGTCGGCCACACCCTGGAGACCACCGCGCTGGTGAACGAGGCCTGTGCCGACCTGCTCGGTCGTGCGGACCCCACGTGGCAGCACCGTCCGCAGTTTTTCGCTTTCATGTCGGCCGTCATGCGACACGTACTGGTGGATCACGCGCGTCGACGCGGTGCGGTAAAGCGTGGCGGCGACCAGATTCGCGTTGCGCTGCGGGAAGACCTCATGGGGGCGACCGTGGACCTGCACAGCATCCTCGACATCGAGTCGGCGTTCACGCGTCTCGCGGCGCAGGCCCCGCGGCTCGCGCAGGTGGCGGAGTGTCGGCTCTTTGGGGGGATGGCCGACGCCGAGATCGCCCAGGCCGTGGGCACGTCGGAACGGACCGCCGCACGCGAGTGGCAGCGTGCGCGCGCGTGGCTGCGGATCGCGCTCTCGGAGCACTCGCGGGAGCCCTCGAATGAGCAGGCCGAGGAGCCGACAGACCGACCGCACCCGTGACCGACGACCCGTTCGCGCCAGATCCCCTTGTACCCCCAGCCCCCACGGATTGGTCGCGCTGGGCTGACATCGACGCCCTCTTCGAGCACGCGCTCGACTGCCCGCCCGGAGAGCGCACGGCCTTCGTTGCCAATGCGCCGGCTGATGCATCGGTGCGCGCCAGTGTTCTCGCCCTCATCGCGGCCTCCGAAGATTCGAGCCCGCTATCGGCGGCGATCTGGCGGGGACCCGACGACCTGCGGGAGGCGCTTGATCCGCTCGACGGGTCGGCAACAGTCGGTCCGTGGCGCATCCTGCGTCCGATCGGACGCGGCGGCATGGGCACCGTATATCTGGCCGAACGGACCGACGGCGAGGTTCGCCAGCAGGTCGCGCTCAAAGTGTTGCGCCGCGGGCTCGACACGGACGACGTGTTGCGGAGGTTCCGGGTCGAACGGCGCGCGCTCGCCGCCCTCAGCCACCCGCATGTGGCCCGCCTCATTGACGGTGGTTCCACGATCGATGGCCGCCCCTGGCTCGCTATGGAGTATGTCGAGGGCGTGGACGCCGCCACGTGGTGCCGCACCGCTGCACCAGCGGTACGCGAGCGGGTCGCGCTCGTGCGACAGATTGCCCGCGCGGTGGAGGACGCACATCGCAACCTCATCGTCCACCGCGACATCAAGCCGGCCAACGTGCTCGTTACCAAGGACGGCGTGCCCAAGCTGCTCGACTTTGGCATCGCCAAAATGCTCGACGATGGGGTCGACCAGGCGCGGACACGCACGGGAGCGCGCCTGCTGACGCCGCGATACGCCGCGCCCGAGCAGCAGCAAGGAGCACCCGTTACGACGGCGACGGACGTGTACCAACTTGGGACCCTCTTGGTGGAGTTGGCTACCGGCGTCCCGTTTGAACAGGCGAATGCGCGTACGGGAGGCGGAGACGCGGCGCTGCGCGGTGACCTCGCGCGCATTGCAGCCAAGGCGTTGCAGGAGGAGCCGACGCGACGCTACGGCACGGCGGGCGCACTCGCCGACGACCTCGATCGCTGGCTCGACGGACGCCCGGTGAGCGCGCGCCCCGACACGATCATGTACCGTAGCGCCAAGTTCCTGCAGCGACATCGCTGGCTCGGTCCCTCCGTGGCCCTGACGCTCCTGCTAGGTGGTGGGTGGATCACCTCCGTCATCAGGCAAACGGCGGCAATCGCCAGTGAACGGGATGCCGCGCAGCAGCAAGCGGCGCGCGCCGAACAGGTGCTGGCCTTCGTCGTCGACCTCTTCCGCTCAGCCGATCCGAACGCCGGGCAATCGCACACGGGACTTCCGGCGTCGATGACCGTCGTGGACGCCATGCAGTTGGGCGCCGATCGTGTGCGGCGAGAGCTCGACGAGTTACCGGCGGTGCAGGCGGAGCTACTCGGGACCATCACCGACGTGCTGCTGACACTGGAATCGCCGGAACCTATCGACTCGCTCGCTCGCGACGCCCTCGACCGGACGGAGCGCGCCTGGGGAGACAGCAGTGCGGCGTATGCGCGTGCATTGGTGCGACTCGGACGCGCGCTCGCCGCCACTGGCGACGTGCAGGGTGCCGACTCAGCCTATCGCGCGGCCATTGCCCATCGCCGGCAACACGCCGGCCGCCTCGACACCGAGGCCGCGCGCGCCATGTCGCACCTGGGCTCGTTGAAAGGCGACGCCGGGCTGCTGCGAGAGGCGGTAACGTTGCTGCAGGGCGCCGACTCACTCTTCAGCACCGTCGGCAGTCCGCGCGATGCAGCCGATCACCTGCGCACGATGGCGGCGCTCGGGAATGTGTGGTCAGCGCTCGATTCCCTTCCGGCCGCCGCCGACGCGTACCGACGCGCGAGGACCGTGGCCGTACGCTGGGTCGGCCCCCGTCATCCGCAGGTTGGCGTGGCCGAGGTGAATCTCGGCGGCGCGCTGAGCAAACAAGGACATCACGCTGAGGCGGCACAACACTTCGCCGCGGGGCTCGCCGTGCTGCGCGAAACGCTCGGCCCTGCTTCGACCACCACGACTGCCGCAACCAACAACCTCGCCAACGCGCTGGCCGCGGCGGGGCGACTGGACGACGCGGCAACAACCCACCGTCAGTTGATTGCGCAGCGTCGGACCATGACCGGGGCGAGCGCAGCCGCCGACCTCGCCGCGTCGGTACAGAACCTCGCGGTCGTCGAGGCCAAGCGCGGCGATACAACCACGGCCCTCCGGCTGCATCGCGAGGCGGCTGCGCTGTACCGAGACGCTGGGGTGCAGGGCGCGGTGTCCGTGTTCCCGCTGCTGTCTCTCGGCGGGTTGCTCCTCGCGCAGGGATCCCTCACCGAGGCGGAAGCCGCTCTCGCAGCGGCACAGGTCACCCTGAACCGATTTCTTCCGGCCAGTCACGTGGCCGTGGCCGTCGTGGAGTGTCGGTTAGCGCGCAGCCGCGTGAATCGCACGCCGGTCGCTCGGACGATCGTGACGCTTCGTCGCGCTGTGGCGCGCCTGCAGGATGCATCGGCGGTGACCTTTCGGCACGAATGCGAGGCCGCGCTCGCTGATGCGCTGCAGCGCCGCTAGAGCGCTGCAGCGATTGCTGCCCCCACGTCGCGCGTACTCGCGCGGCCTCCCATCTCCGGCGTGCGCGGCGACAACGCGTCGGAGTGCACGGGCTCAAAGCGCGAGAGAAACCGACGTTCGGGATTGATGTTGCCACTGGGCGCGATCCCGATCGTGCCCGTGCAGGCGAGTCCTAAATCCGACAGGATGTCGCCGAACAGATTGCTGGCCACCACGACATCGAACCAGTCGGGGTGAAAACGCCATGCACGGCCAAAATGTCGATGTGATATTTGTCCACGCGCACGTCGGGAAACCGTGCGGCCAGGTGCCCCACGCGCTCGTCCCAATACGGCATCATGGATGACGTGTGCTCACGTGGTACGTGCGCGTTTTTACCCGCGGCCGTCATGAGATGCGCACGGCTGGTTCATCAATGCTCCCGTCTGCTCGGCCTCGAGCGCCATCCGCGCACAACGCCACGATCGCCTGCGAAGCCGCTACTCTGGCGTGAGCTCCGGCATTGCAAGGTGGTGCGCTTTCCGCCCGCCTCTCGAGAGGGTGTGCGGGGAGCCGGCGTGGTCGAGCAGGAGGTGTGCGTGATCCACCGCGCGCGCGGCAAGACTCCGCGCGGCCTCGTGCAGTTCTTCGCTTCGCTGCACCACCTCGATGTTCCGCTCCATGTCCTCAGCGCTCCAGCCACGGGAATGCGCGACGTACGGGAATTGCGGAAACTGACAGCCGATTTCGGCGAAGAACCCGAGCAGCTGACCCGCTACCGCCTGTACGTTGTCTTGACCACCGGTGATGATGAACGCCGCAACCTTGTTTTGCATCAGCACGCGGTTCGCGATCGTCACCTGGTTCTGCACGCAGTTGAGTCGCTCGACCATGCGGTAGTACAGCGAGCCCGAGTTCCCCCAGCGAATCGGAGTGGCGAGCAGAATGACGTCGGCCCAGTGCACCAGCGCCTCGTAGACGCGATCCATCTGGTCCTCGGGGTCCATCTGCGTGATCGAACAGGGCCACGTGCAGGCGCGCGCGCTCTTCGAGTAGTAGCCCTCGCACGGGCGAAATTTCAGCTCGGCGAGCCGGATCGTCTGCGTTTCCGCGTTCAGCTCTGCCGCCGCTTTGAGCGCTTCATCCAATAACGCGTCGCTCGTCGAGTAGCGTGGGTTATTGATGTCCATGTTCGTCGTCGAGATTCCGACCACGCGTACCGGTCCAGGTGCCCGCTCGATCTTTCGGGCGAGAGGATGCGCCGGGTGTTCACCACGTGAGCGTTTCGTCGCCGGTTCGCTGCTCGCGAACAAGTGTCCCGCCTCCACCTTCACATCGTAGCGCGGCACCGCGTCGGCCTCGTAGCCGGGCTCGCCCTGCCCCGTACGACAGTGGTATTTCCAGTTGTGCCACGGGCACACCACATAGTCGCCATCAAGGCGACCCTCGGCCAACGGTCCACCGGCGTGGTTGCACACACCAGAGAGGACACCGAAGGCACCGTCCTGGTACGTGACCACCACCTTGAGCGTGCCAATGGTGGCGGCGCTCAGGGGCTGTTTGGTGAAGCGATCGATGGGACCGAGATCATGCCACATTTAGGGTGCACCGGTTGGGGTGAGGCCTCTCGTACGGTCTACAATACCTCCGACAACGGGTGTCGTGCCAACGCGTGAACGCACCGACGTGGTGGCTGGATGCCGAGCCGCGCGATGCGACGACGTTTGTCTGGCGTGGATCAGATTGTAGCGGGCAGCCTCCGACCGCGTTTCGTGAGCTCACGCATGGCGGTGGTGATCGATTCGTGGAATATTCTCCCAGAGGTGCGGAACCTCCCCGTGGGCAAGAAAATCGAGCGCGTGGCGAGACCGCTGGACTTCGCGCAATCGATCTTCCTTCAACGACAGACGCCATTCATGCGCAGTCTCACTGCCGCGCTCCTGCTCACCGCCGTCGCGTCGCGTCGCGCGATCGCGCAGCCGACCCAACCAGACAGCACGAACGATCCCTATCGCTGGCTTGAAGAGATGACCGGTGCGCGAGCCATGGACTGGGTCAAATCCGAGAACGCCCGCACCAATGCAGTTCTCGAGAAGGATCCACGTTACACGGGCAACGACGCGTCGGCGCTGACACTGGCGCAGACCAGTGACCGCCTACCGTTCGTGAGCTTCATTGGTGGGAAGCTCTACAACTTCTGGCCGGACGCGCAGCATGCGCGCAAGTTCGCGGCGAAGAGGGCGGACATGATGCTGCCGTATCTCTTCTACGAAGTGATCGAGGGCGGTCATGGCTCCGGGGCGAATGCGGAACAGCAGGCGCACACGTCGGCGCTCGAGTACACGTACTTCATGCGGCAGTTGATGCGATGACGCATTCGGGCGCCGCCGGCGCTGAGCCGCCGTTGGAACACCTTGACGTCCTGATCATCGGTGCGGGACTCTCCGGCATCAGTGCGGCCTGGCACCTCCAAACCGCGTGCGCAGACCGCACGTATGCGATTGTCGAAGCCCGCGAACGGATGGGCGGTACGTGGGACCTGTTCCGCTATCCCGGTATCCGGTCCGACTCCGACATGTACACGCTCGGCTATCGCTTCCGGCCGTGGCAGAACGCCAAGGCGATCGCCGACGGCCCGTCGATCAAGGCGTACATCGAGGAGACGGCACGCGAGTTCGGCATCGACCGTCGTATCCGCTATGCACATCGGTTGGTGCGCGCGGCATGGTCATCGGCAGACGCACGCTGGACGATCGATCTCGAGGTTGGCGTGGAACGCGCGCCGAAGCAGCTCACCTGCGGCTTCCTGTACAGCTGTGCCGGGTACTACGACTACGCGCAGGGGTACACGCCCGAGTGGCCGGGCATGAACACGTTCACGGGACGTCTGCTGCATCCACAGCACTGGCCCGAAGCTCTCGACTACCGCGGGGCGCGCGTCGTTGTGATCGGCAGTGGTGCCACGGCCGTCACGCTCGTACCCGCCATGGCAACGGGTGCGCACGCGGCCGCACATGTGACGATGCTGCAGCGGTCGCCGACGTACATCGCGACCCTGCCGTCGGTAGACACGATCGCCAACGGGCTTCGTCGTGTGTTGCCGTCCGGGTTGGCCTACGCACTCGCGCGCTGGAAGAATGTGGCGCGTAGCATGTTCTACTATTACATCGCGCGGACACGCCCTGCGATGTTCAAGAAAGCGCTCCGCGTGGAAGCAGAGAAGCAGCTCGGCGCGGACTTTCCATTCGATGTGCACTTCAGTCCACGCTACGAGCCGTGGGATGAGCGACTCTGCATGGTGCCCGACGGCGATCTCTTCACCGTGCTGCGAGAGGGGAGCGCCTCGATCGTGACCGATCAGATCGACCACTTCGATGCGACCGGCGTGGTGTTGACGTCCGGCACGCGACTCGATGCGGATATTATCGTCGCGGCGACCGGGCTACGCATGTCGCTACTCACCGGTGTCACGCTGGTCGTTGACGGCGTCGACGTGGAGCTGGGACGCTCGATGATCTACAAAGGAATGATGGTGAGCGATGTCCCGAACATGGCCGCCGCGGTGGGATACACGAATGCGTCGTGGACGCTCAAGTGCGACCTCATCGCGCAGCATGTCTGCCGGGTGCTCAACCACATGCGCACGCACCAGTACGTACAGGTCACGCCGCGTCGGGATCACTCGCTTACGGAGATCCCGGTGTTCGACTTTACGTCGGGGTATGTGCAGCGCGCGTCGGCGCGATTGCCCAAACAGGGAAACCGGGCGCCGTGGCGCCTCTACCAGAACTACGTGAAAGATCTGTTTTCCCTGCGCCACGGCCGCGTTGACGATCCGGCACTCGAGTTTCGCACGGTGCGTCGTCCCGTGTCAGGAGCTGCTTCGTGAGTGGCACCATCATCGCCTTCGCGCTGGCTGCCAGTGTGGTGCTGCTGCTTGTCGGGCTCGTGTGGTTCACGGCCGTCACGGCACGCCGTGTGGAGCGCGCCCTTCCGCCCACGGGACAGTTCGTCGAGCTCAACGGCACGCGCGTACACTACATCGATCGCGGCCACGGGCCCATCACCCTGCTGTTGGTGCACGGACTGGGCGGCAACGCCATGAACTTCACGCACTCGGTGGTCGATCGCCTAGCCAGCGACTTCCGCGTGGTGGTGATGGAACGGCCTGGCTCCGGCTACTCGACACGCGCCGTTGGTGCCGCTGCCGGGCCGATCGCGCAGGCGGAGAGCGTGGCGGCGTTCATCCGCGCGCTCGGTCTCGATCGACCGGTGCTTGTGGGTCACTCGCTCGGTGGTGCCATTGCACTCGCGGTGGCGGTGGCGCATCCCACACTCGTGCGCGCGCTGGCGTTGATCGCGCCGCTCACCATGCTTCAACCTGAAGTACCCGCCGTGTTCAAGGGACTGATGGTTGGCAGTCCGCGCCTGCGATCGGCGATTGGATGGACGGTCGCCACACCCCTGTCCATCGCGCGACGTGCCATCCTGCTCGACGTGATCTTCGGGCCCGAGGCAGTGCCAACCGACTTCGCGATCGCGGGCGGCGGCATGTTGGGCATGCGTCCCTCCGCCTTCGTGTCGGCCTCCGCCGACCTGATGGCCGTGCCGGCCGACCTGCCGGGGCTCGTCACGCGCTACGCCACACTGCAGGTACCGATCTCGGTCTTATATGGCACGCACGATCGTATTCTCGATCCCGCGTTACATGGGGAGCAGTTCAGGGCGCTGCTCCCGCACGTGCAGCTCGACTACGTGGACGGGGCCGGACACATGTTGCCGCTCACGGTCCCGGAGCGGGTGATCAGCCTCGTCCGCGAGGTCGCCGACCGCGCACGCTGAACGGACCCGGACGACGTGACACCACTCTTCCCGGTTGTGCAGCGCATGAGCGACGACCTACAGCTTTTGGGCGCGGAAGTTCATCGTGCCAGTGTAATTCGTGAGCGTGAGCCGGACGGACCAGTTCCCCGCAACGCCCACTGGACTGGTCGGCTCGTTGAGACTCGGCGAAAGTGCTTTCGAGTACACAGTGGTGCCGTTCGCATCCTTGATCACGAGGAGGGTCGAGCCGGCCTGTGTCGTGGTAGAGTGATTGATCGTGGCGCGGGTGCCGGAGTTGGCCCACGTATACGTGAGGGTCGTCGAGACGTTGGTCAGACGTGTGGCTTGAAAGGCGAAGTTGTCGGCGGCGTTGCTGACCTCGGGCTGGATCGGGCTGACGGGATCGGAGCCGCATGCTGCTACGGCCACGAGCAAGGCAACGGTCCACGTGCGATGCCGAGGTAACGCAGAAATACGATGACGGAGCATAAGGATCTCACAGACGAGGTTGACAGCCACGGAGAGTGGCCGTGACGAGCCACGGGATTCTCCAGCCTCCTGTGGTACACCTGGCAGGAGCGATCGTGACGTATCGACGCCATCGAGTAGACGGTCGTCGCGGCCGCCTACTGAAGATGTCGAGGACCTCGCGCGCGAAGAACCACAGAACAGCGCGGATTGTGGCGTGCATCACGCAGGCGCACACCATGCACGCGACCATCCACTACCAGCCGTCAGACGAGAATGCGCGCCACAATGATCGAGACATTATCCGTGCCACCACCAGCGAGCGCGTCGTCGCGGAGCTGACTGCACATCTGCTCCACCGTCCACGGCTCACCGAGCACGGCTGCGATGCGTTCGTTGGTGACGTGTTTGGTGAGACCATCGGAACAGAGCAGCAACAGATCGTTCGGCTGGAGATCGATCAGGCCCAGTGACGGCGTCATGTCAGATCCGCCGACGGCACTGACCAGTTGATGCGTGAAGGTCGATCGCGCCGCCTGCTCTTCGGTGAGGGCCCCCGCGTCCACGAGCTCTTCCGCCATCGTCTGATCGCGCGTCAACACCCGCAATCGACCGTTGCGCAGGTACATGGCGCGACTGTCGCCAACGTGCACCACATACGCGCGGGATGCGACGAGAAGCGCCATCGTGAGCGTGGTGGCCGGCGGACGGCGGCGGTCGGCGGCGGCGGCGATCACCCGTGCGTGCGCACGGTGCACCGACTCCTCGAGTTGTCCCATGAACTCGTACTCGGCGTCCGCGTCCATGCGGTTGAAGCAATTGGACGCGGACCCCAGATACGTCATGATCGTCGATGCCGCCTCACTCGAGGCTTCCGCACCGCCATCGTTGCCGCCGACGCCGTCGGCCACCAACATCAGCAGCGCCTCAAACTCCGAGCCGTCTTCGACGGGTGGTACGCCCTCAAGGTTCGAATGCATCAGGGTGAGCGTCTTCCGCAGCGACGCCACGACAAAGCGGTCTTCGTTTTCCGTTCGCATCAGACCGACATCGCTGATCCCGAATACTTCAGCGCCGGAGAAATCCGAGGTGCTCATACGGCCGTCCCCGGCTTCTTCAGCATCGCGCGGGCGATGGTCTGGAAGATGTCCTCTACCCCCTGTCCGGTCTTCGCGCTGGTATGGATCGTGGTCCACTGCGACGACAGACGCTGCTCCTCGTCCACACCGATGACCCATTGTTCGGGAATATCCGCCTTGTTGAGTGCAACCACCGTCGGTATCACACCCGCCGCTCCTTGCACCATTCCATTAAGCGCCGGCAGCTCCTCCCACGTGGCGCGACGGGTCAGGTCCACCACAAAAATGACACCGTGTGCGCCACGCACATAACTGGCGGGGATGTCCTCGTCCGCTTCCTTGCCGGCGACGTCCCAGAGCACAAGGGTCATCTGCTCGCCGTCCACGTCAACACTCTTGCGATCGATCTTCACGCCAACGGTCGAGTGATATTTCTCCGAGAACTTCGAGTGCACGTACTGCTGCACCAAGCTGGTCTTGCCAGCGCCGAAGACGCCGATCATGCACACCTTTTTCTGGATCATCGCTCTGGTGTTGGTGCCTGTTCATTGCGGACCACCCGCACGACAAACGATACGCTACGATTGACGCGCGCGCGAACGGCCACGTCGTCGTCCGGCACATGGCGTGTGCCCGGCG
Organism: Gemmatimonadales bacterium; assembly: GCA_038316215.1. Classification (GTDB taxonomy): domain Bacteria; phylum Gemmatimonadota; class Gemmatimonadetes; order Gemmatimonadales; family Gemmatimonadaceae; genus Gemmatimonas. The sequence continues at coordinate 11,007 of JBBQAK010000037.1, forward strand.
AGGACGCGGTGGTTTCCGGGAGTGGAGCGTTCGCGCCCAAGGCCTGTGTGGTCAACGACGTTGCCAGAATGCCGCCCCCCACCAGCGCCGAACGCACCGTCTCGGCTCGATCGGCGCTCAGCGATTGGTTCAAAGAATCCAATCCCGTACGATCCGTGCGGCCGGCCAACTCCACCTCGAGTCGACGACCGACGCTGCGCAATGACGCGTCAAGCGCCGCGAGACGCGCCGCGTTGGAATCGATGGCGGCGTGCGCCCGCCCGGACAGGCGTGACGATGCCACCGCAAACAACACCCGCCGTCGCTGGATCGCCTCCATGTCGGCCCGCATGGCCTCGGGAAGCTCTGGCTCCACGTTGCTGAGGTCGAGTTGCGACACGCCCGGCGGGTACACGCGCAAGTTGATCATGTCGGCGACCCACGACATCGGCGCTGTCCCGCGCGCACTTAACGTGTCCCCCCGGAGGGCGAACGCGACCGCGGGTGGTGCCGCCAGCTGTCGGCGCGCGCGATCGAGCACCATGGTCGAGTCGAGCGAGACATAGGGTTGCCAGCGTCCGTCCACGCGTGTCGTATCCAGGCCATTCGCAGCCAGCAGCACTGCCGGCTGTGCGGCGAGCGGGTCACGCAGTCCAGAAAGTCGCGAGCGACGCCATCCATGCTCGGCGTGAACCAGCACAATTCCAGGTTCGGCCTCCAAGCGCGAAACGGCGTGTTGCCATTCACTCGCCCGCCGCCAGAGGAAGACCGCCAGCGCGGTGGCCAGAAGCGCGGTACCCACCACCCACGGCCACCACGTGACACCACGTTTCCCCGCGCGGGCATCCGACTGCAATACCGTTTCCAGACAGTCGGCCAGCAACTCTTTCGATGGCTCGAACGGTGTGGCGTCGCCTTCAAACTCGGCCAGCGGATCCGCGAAGCGCAGATGGATGGATTCTATCGTTTCGCGCAGCTTGGCCATCAACGACGAGGGAGCCGGTCCGCGTACCACGGCCGCCAGGATGGCCTGGGGCCCTGGCTCGACCGAGACACCAAGGTCGCCGACCTTGAAGCTCGTGAGCCCGCCGATGTCCCGTTCAGAAGAAAACGAGTCACCGACAAAATCGCGGATGGCGGTGAGCATGCCCGAAATCAGGTCGCCATCTGTGGCCACGAGGTCGGGTGATGTCACGTGGGCCAGCAGCAAACCGGTATCGGCGTGGATGAGCAGCACCTGCTCGACGCGATAGACCAGCGAGTGACTGATCACGACCTGCGCGTACGGCACACCCGTGCGCCAGGCCTCGAAACGCCATTGCAGTCCGCGCAGCGAAAGGCTCTGTCCGATGCCCGTGTTGACCGACGCCACCAAGCCCGCCATCGCCTCCCCGATCGCCTTGCGGATGGCTGGACCCAGCACGGGGAAGATCGCCGTAGCAATCGTCGCGGGATGCTTGCGCACCGACTCGCCAAGTGCCTGCTGCACCGAGGGAGCAAGCGCGATCGCCAGTTGGCGATCACCTCGATCCGTCCGCCGGAAGATGGCCGAGGGCAATTCATCGGCGAGGCGTTCCGGGGTGAATCCCAACTGCGCCACACGTGCACGCAGTGCTTCCAGTTCCCGTTGCTCTCGACCGAACAGAATCTCGCGCAGACGCGCGAGTTCCGCGTCGGCGTGTGACGCGTCGACCGGTGTATCCCGCGCGGCGGGCTCTTCCGCCACGGTGTCAGCCCGGTGCGTCGTGGTCGTTACCAGCTGCAGTGCCGGCGTTGTGGTCAACGCCGTTCAAGTCGCCCTGATCGTCACCGCCCGTTGGAGCCGGATCGCCAAGCTGCTTGGCCACCTCGGCAAGCAGGTTGGCCAAGGCGATGCGGTCGGTCTTTTTGGTCATGAGCTCGTGATGCTTTCCCGCCATATCCGTCGACAGGGCCTCGCGCGTACGCGCAAATTCGTGCGAGGTCGCACTGGCGTGCATCAGGAGCTGGTCTCGGATCTCGGCGTCGGCCAGACTGGTGGCTTCCTGCAGTCGTAGATGGCGTTGTTCGAGATCGCGCTGAGACTGCGTGAGCTCCGTGCCGAGCGCGCGGGACTCTTCACTGCTCCGTGCGCGATCTGAGGCCATCCGATCGCTGGTCGCCTTGAATTCGTCGCGGGCACGTGACTCGAGATCATCGATCTTGCGGATGAGGTCGGCACGCAGCTGACTCTGTTCACGCATGAGCCGCTCTTCCATGGCCTGCAAGCGGGTTTCGACCGAGCGCATCTGCGCCCCGAAGAGGATGTCACGGACCGCTTCAAGGCTCTCGGGAACGGCAGGGGTGGCCCCCTGTGTGGGCATCGAAGGTTCTGGCATGTCCATGGCGTGCGCTCGGGCGTGTAAATGAGAGGAACGTGCGGTGCTCCCAGCCCGAGATCCTTCGGTTCGGTCTGACCGCACTTCGTTGTCGCGGCTATATGATGGTGCGTAGAACCGATATTCGCACCCCGTCGCCCGGAATCTCGCCCCGATGCCAGTGGCGGCCGGTCATCGCCCCGCGCGTGCGCTCTCATGGTGGCGCGCTGCACCATGCGCCAGATTACGCACGTGCACCCCACGATGATCGCATTCCATGGCTGTGCGCGCGGAGTGTCCTCGATTCACACTGCACTGGAGCGCACGGTGACGACACGCCTGCAGACCTATGAAGCGCCAGGGATTACGGTGACGTTCGATCCCACGCGCTGCACGCATTCAGCCGTGTGCATCCGCGGACTGCCCTTGGTCTTTGATGTGCGTCGCAAACGGTGGATTCACGCCGACGCAGCGTCGGCGGATGAGGTCGCAGCGCAGGTCGCGCGATGTCCCAGCGGTGCGCTGCAATCTGCACGTCGGAGTTCGGAGGCCGACGACACCGGCCGAGGTGGAGACAGAGCTGTGCTACCGTAGCGTGCCGAGCAGCGCTTCTGCTTCCCGGGTCTGCGCGTGGCCGGCACCGGCGCCGACACGAAGCGCCGTGGCCGCGGCTGAAGCCCACACGCGCGCGCTGTCACGCAGGCCTTGCGCGGCAAACGCACGCGCGAGGTAGAGATTGGCGAGTCCGACGTCGGCACTGCGCGTAGCCGTCAGCGAATCAGTGTCGGCAATCCGGCGCAGGAGTCGCGCGTACATGCCGGCACGTTCGGGCGCACGCTGACTCAGCAGCAAAGGCGTGAGGGTGCGCATGGCGGTCCATGATTTCCGATTGCTCGGTGGTATCACCAGCACGCTATCCGTCGTCATCACGCGCTCCAAGAGCGCGACGGCACGAGCTGTATCCCGCGAAGCGGCCGCAATAAACGCCGTGAGGATGAGGCTATCGCGATCGGTAGGAAGCTCGAGCGCGCGCAACATCGCGAGATAACGCGTGAGGATGGGCGCCGCCTCAACGCCACGACCAAGCCGTGCGAGGCTTCGGATTACGCCAAACGTCGCGCGAAACTCAATCTCAGCGTTTTGGCGCTGCCGTGCCGTGGCGGCAACCGCACGATACCAGACCAACGCCGAGTCGATCTGGTCATCAGCGAGCAATGCTGCCGCGAAGTTGTAGCCGGTTACCGGATTGATGCCCGTCGCTGAGTCGGCCGTACGCAGCAGTTCGTTCACCCGACGTAATACCGGAAGCACGGCCGCGCGCTCGCCAAGCTCACTCTGTGCTTCCGTGAGATTGGCCAAGACGGCCGTCGATGGGAGCGAGCCGTCAAGGCCCATGCGCGCCAGTCCGCGTCGCTGTAGCTCCAATTCGGCCACGGCTTCGCGCGCGCGGTTGAGGTCGACAAGACGTCCGGAGAGCGCAACGCGCGTACTGATCATCTGCATCGTGTTAGCGCGGCCGGCCGCTTCAAGCGTGGCGATGGCCTGTCGAGTAAGGATCAGGGCCGAATCAGGCACGTCCACATTGTCGAGTAACTGGGCACGGGCCATCAGACAGGTGACGCGGTCCAGTGGGACGATGCCCCCATTGGTAGCAGCGATGCTCTCGCTCCGCTCCACCGCACGTTGGGCGGGATCGGGTTGGCGTGCCTCGGCATACGCAAGCGCGAGTGCGCATGCGGTGGTGTACATCGTTGACGGGTCCTTGGATGTGCTGGCAACCGAATCGGCACGGCGCAATAGCGCGAGCTCTTCCTCACGGAGCTCCAGCTCCGAGTAGCGATCCGCAAAGTTCATCAACAGGGATACCGTGATGCGCGGATCGGTGGTCTGCCCCG
>JBBQAK010000072.1:0-12494 GCA_038316215.1 Gemmatimonadales bacterium
TCACGAGGCCGAGTGGCAATGTGTCATGTGGTTGCTTCGGGAACAGTCGCAACGCGGAACGCCGGAGCGCTGTAATCGGCTGGCAGCTGGTCGGACGGTAGGGTGACCATGTTACCGTCACGCATGGCGCGGTAGTGTGGGGACATGATCTCTACGCCTGCAACGGCGAAGGCATCTTGAATGTGTTGGTGCAACTCGCCGTAGATGACCGCCATGCGATTCGCCTGATGTGTGTAGGCGTTGATCTGATAGCTGACGTAAAAGTCATCCAGTGACGTCTGTAGCACGAATGGTGTGGGTTCGGCCACGATGTCGGTCGTCTTTTGCGCCGCGCCGATGAGCAGCTCGTGTACTTGGCGCCATGGCACATCGTATCCGATGGTCACGGTGGAGTGCAGGATGAGACCACCGTCCCTCGCCTTCGCCGAATAGTTCAGGATGTGGCCGCTGAGCACCGCGGCGTTCGGGATGGTGATCTCCACGTTCTTGATCGTGCGAACGCGCACGACGAGCATGTTGGCCTCGACGATATCTCCGACCGTCTCCCCAATCTTGACGCGATCTCCCATCCGGAACGGCATCATATAGGTCATGACGATGCCGGCGATGACGTTGGAGACGGCAGACGACGAACCGAGCGACAGCAAGACGCCGAGAAAAATCGAGACACCCCGGAACGCGGGTGATTCAGCGCCCGGCAGGTAGGGAAAGGCCACGAGCACACCCAGCACAAGAACCGCGAAGCGGACGATTTTTGCGGAGGGTGCCGCCCACTCCGGGTGAAATCTGCCGAGTCGTAAGGCACCGGTGCCAAGCGCATCGAATAACGCGCCGGAAACGCGTAGCACGAATCGGAGCACGACCACGATCAGCGCCAGATACGCAATGTTCGGCAGGTAGTTCACGACGGCGAGCGTCGTCGTCGACAGCGCCGTGAATACGAATTCCCGGAATTGTATCGCGGCGGCGCGCGTCCACGGAAACAGGGCGAGCACCGTCTCGAGGTAAATCACGATCGCCAATGCCACGAGCACCCAGCGCAGTAGTCCGAGGCTTTGGGTTGCCGTATTGGTCATCCTCGCGGCGGACATAATTTCAACACCCTTGACCTTGATGCCACGAATGCGTCGGCTCTCCCAAGATTGGACCTCGGACACGGCGCGTTCTATCGCTCGCCTCAAGAGTCGCCATGCCACGATGAGCGCGAGCGTCGCAAGTAGCGTCATCACGATGCCGAGGGAGATACCCTTCAGGCTTCGCCCGCTGAATTCGGCGCGCAGCGCGCGCTGGAGGCGCTGCGCATCGTCGGCGGCCAGTTGCTGTCGCGTCCGACCGAGCGGTGCTCCGTCGCGATCGGTAACAGACAGTACGAGCTGTTCGCCGGCCACGACGTCGCTGGATTGATCGCGCTCGACCACGGCGATGGCGTCCAAGACATCGGAAGCTCCCGCCGCTATCGCGGCGAGTCGCGTCTCGATGGCGCGCGCGCGCTCCAGAGGTTGCAACGTGCCAATCGGGGCGTTGATCTCGAATAGCGTCTCACCGCGAAAGCGCACCGGGACCGCAGTGGACTGGGCCAGCGCTTCTTCGGACACTGCTTGCGCGGTTAGCGGCGCCGTCGGAACGAACACGCCCACCAGCAGCGCGCCGAGTAAACGACGGAGGAGTTTTTGGCAGTAGGTCACACCCCGAAGGCAATACGGCGAACCGTGATTGTCAATACAGCGACCGGAACACAGATTCCCTGTACATGAATGTCATTCCCGGAAAGTCATGGTCGGTCCTCTTCGCCATGGTCATCGCCACGGCCTGTTCGCGAGAGCAGGAGCGCGCGCCGAGCACGTCGGCGGCCGAGGTGATCGTGGTGCCATCGAGCGTCACGTTGAAGGCCGGTGAGACCGTGCAACTCACCGTCCAGGTGAATGATCGCGCCGGTCGCCCAATTGGCGAGGCGCCCATCACGTATGTCGCCGACTCAGCGAGCCTCCTGCGCGTCAGCAGTCGAGGACTCGTCTCCGCCGTCGGGCGCGCCGGACAAGACAGTCTTGTCGTGGGCAGTGACTCGCTGCGGCGGGTCGTTCCTGTATTGGTCACGGCTGGCGTAGCCAGCGTGATCGACGTGGGCGAGGCCATGACCCGCGATGGTGTGGTCGGCAGAGTGCTCTCGGGCCCCGTCACCGTCACCGTACGAGACGCGTTCGGCAACAGGGTCCCGCGCGCGGCGGTGCAATTCACGCCCGAATTTGGTGGGAGCACATCGCCCAGTACGACGGTGACCGACGCGACCGGTCAGGCGCGTACGCTCTGGACGCTTGGACCGCTGGCGGGTCTCCAGACCCTGCGCGTCCGCGCCGATTCCCAGCAGACGAATCTCGATGCGACGGCCCAACCGGGACCGATGGCGCAGATCGTCGAAATCGATGCGGTGCCCCGCCGACCACACGCAGCCGATTCCATGAACGTGCGATTGCGCGTCGCCGACCAATACGGCAACGGTCTTGCCGGCGTGGTCTTTGCGTTTCGCGTGGAGGCGGGTGGCGGCGATGTCACGCCGGCGCGGGTGGAGAGCGATGTCAACGGCACGGTCGCCACCGTGTGGCGCAGCGGGCAGCGCAGCGGGGTGAACACGATGCGTGTGCGAGTCATCCAGCAACGCGACACCGCGTTGCTGCTGTCCCGTACGACGGTGGGTGGGCTGCCAACCTCGCTCGCGCTGCTGTCCGGTGACCGGCAACGGGCCGCCGGCAACAGCCCGGTGCAGCGGGTGCCGGTGGTGCGCGTCACGGATCGATTCGGGAACCCGGTCGGAGCGGTCCGCGTGCGCTTTGTCGTTCCACTCTCGTCCGGCGCGTCCGTCGAGCCGTCGGAGGTCGTCACCGACGACGCCGGAAACGCGTCTCCGCGCCTCTGGCGCCTCGGGCCCGCCGGACCGCAGGAATTGCAGGTGGTCGCGGATGGCATCGCCGATACGGTTCGCGTGCGAGCCACCGCCGTGAAACGGTAAGACCGACGCCGCCGGATTCGGCCCCTCGTGATCTACGGAGACGCGGCGTCTGGCGACGGGAGGCGTCCGTCCACCAGACGGACATCGACGCGAGGAAAGGCGACGATCGCCGATGTCGCCGAGGCCAGCTGCAACGCGCCCGCCGATGCGTTGACCTCGTCAAGGATTCGGGTAAACAGCCGGTCCTTGAGCATGCGCCGGCGATCAAACGGTACGACGTAGCGCGGTGAATTCCATCCAGTTGTCAGTGAGCACCAGCGAAATCATGGGCTCAAGCCGGGCGTTCTCAACCCGATATTTGGAGAGCATTTCGCGCCATTGCGACTTCGCTGGCGCAGTGAATTCACCAGCCACTTCTCCCACCACGGCCTCGAGCATCGCTCGCATGCGCACGTGGTCGACCCCATAGGTGACGGGGATGGTGATTTCATCCCAGAGAAACCCGAAGTCGCCTGAGTAGTTGAACACCGGTTCTTTAAAGACAAAGCTGTTGGCAACGCGAACCACCCGTCCGGTATAGAGGTCGCCGCGCACCCAGTCGCCGATCTCCATGATCGTGGTGCGCACCAGCCCGATGTCGATCACGTCGCCCTTGATGCCGCCCAGCTGGACCCGGTCTCCCACGGCATAAAAGCGGCCCGTGAGCACCGCGACCCGGCCGGCGACACTGGCAATGACTTCCTGTAGGGCGAACGCGACGCCGGCGCCGATGACGCTCAGTGAGGCCAGAACGCCTGAGAGCGACCCGCTGAAGGCTCCGACTACCAACAGCACGGCGACGACCCACCCGGCCGACGTGATGAACTTCCGGGAGCGATAGCGGGCTTCTGGATCCTCGAGCTGCCGATCCGTGATGGCCCGGAGTCCGCGGACGACCACGAAGCAGAGGAACAACGACACGCCGACGCGCGTCCACTGATCGCGACCGATGCTGTCGAAGAGGTTGCGAAGAAAGTCCAAGGTCGCTCCACGCGATCAGTGATGGCGGCTGGCTGGGTCCGTCCCGTCGGGCCCTGGCGCTTCTGAAGCCAAGCAAGTCAGCGACGGCGACTTTGGCCAGTAGGCGGCGTATCTGCTCATGTGCAAGGGGTTGCCGATGACCCTGAATTCGTCTACGCTTATGGTCAGACGGCATGCGTGATTCTTCGGGATCGCGAGTGCCGTGCGCAGGCCGCTCACATAGCTCAGTCGGTAGAGCACATCCTTGGTAAGGATGAGGTCACCGGTTCGATCCCGGTTGTGAGCTCTACAAAAGAACCCCGTAAGCCGTTCTGGCTTATGGGGTTCTTTGTTTTCTGTAGGCACAGAAATGACAGCGTGTCGCGGGCCCGCCGCCGCGACATAGCGCCCGATTCCGCCCCGCAGCGACATGTGCTCTTGCCAAAGTATTGCCAGCCGCGGCCACGCATCGCCGCCGTCTGCTGGGTCCCGGAGGGAGATCGTAGGCGAGCGTGAAATCCGTTGCTTGGGACGGCGCGTCGGGGCCACGCCGGCGGATGCTCTCGCGCTGGTCGGTGCGCATCACCGTCTCGCCTGCCATCACGGGCGACGACCGCGCGCAGTGCGCCTGGAACGTGGGCCGGACTCTTCACCGATCATGAAGCGCGCCAGCGCCGCGGAGCGTCATCGAGCACAGAGCGGGTCCCCGACGACTGTCAGGAACCCGCTCACGCACATCATGCGCGCCTTCGTGACGCGCGACGCTACAGGATCAATCCCACCTTGAGCAGGAACATCCGCTTGGTGACCGTCTGGATGCCGTAGCCTCCGCAATTGACGCTGATCGGCCCCGCCGCAGGCATCGCGACCGTCCCGAAGATCGGAATGATGTCAGAATAGTTGAAGTCGCTGCCACTCACTCCGCTGAGCCCCCGGCTCGCCACGATCCCATTTTGAATGGAGCAGATGACGTTCTGCCGAACGCCATCACCGTTTTTCACCCACGCCGACCCGATCACCATGTACCGGCCGGCGGGTACCTGGATGGTCAGTTCCCCTAATCCAGTGTTACTCGACTCATAAACGTCCCCTCCGGTCGCAGTGCCAGCAGGGCCAACCAGACCCTGCGGCCCCGTCGGACCCGGCACGCCCTGAAGGCCCTGAGGGCCGGTAGCGCCGGTAGAACCCGTCGTGCCTGTCGGACCAGCAACGCCCTGAATTCCCTGCGGCCCCTGCGGCCCCTCCGGACCCGTCTGGTTGTAGAAGAACATGATGTGCTTCGGCGACCCGCAGTCCGGTCGGGTATCCGGCGTGCGAATGCGATAGACCGTTCCCGACGTCGGCACGTAGCACGAGTAGATGATATTGGGATCGGCGGGGACGCTCGGCGCACCCTGTGCCCCAGCAGGAACAGCCACGACGCCAGCGATGACCATGGCAAGCGCGGCACGAATGGCGGGACGAATGGCGGGGCGAGTAGCATGCCCGTTGGTGGCGATGATGTCGGTCATTGAAGGCAGAGTTGGTGGTGGAATCACAGGGGAAATCAGCGGATCAAGCCGATGAGCTCGAGCTCCTGGCGCAGGGCGGCGACATCTGGTGCGTGGGCGGCATCCGCCGTCCTGGCGAGGTTGTCCACCGCGTTCGTGACCTGGGCAATCGCGCTGTTCGTCGGCGTTGCCCCACGCAACGACCTGAGCAGGGATTGCATCGGCCGGCCGCCATCGGCGAGCTGGGGCGCCAGCCTGGTGATCGCGTCGTCGATCGCGGAGACGCGATCGGTGGACGTCGCACTGGCGCTGATGGCGAGCATCGTCCCATTGGCGACGTCGACAGTGCTGTCGACCTGAACGGGGGCGCCGGCCTGCGCTGCCTGCGCCCTTTCGTACTCGATGGGAGACAGCGTCGACTCGGGTGAGGCACACGCCACTCCCCAGATCATGGCTGAGGTGGCGAGCAGTATGGTGCGCGTGCCCGGGGAGCGGCTCTCGCTCCCGGTTGGGGCAGCGCGTGGTGAACAGGACGGGCGCATCGGCGGTCTCCTGAGGGAAGAGAGTGGAAGGCGTGGTCGCGACGGGCGCGGAGTTGCGCGAGGCGTCTTGCCGCGTCGATCCGGGCGGCTCATGTTCCGGCCACCCTGCTGACCGGACGCAGGACGGGAACAACTACCGCTCTCCTTCCTTCGCGCAGGACCGGGGACAATCGAGCCATCGACGTGGATGGCAGCCCACCACCACCCCGCCGCCATGGGCGATACGCCCACGATCACTGCGCTCCTGGAGCAGGCCTCGCGAGGTGACCGCGCGGCCTTCGACCAGGCGTTTGCGCTCGTCTACGAGCAGCTCGGCCGCGTGGCCAGCCGACGGCTTCGTCACGAGGGCGTGGGCCACACCCTCGATACAGGGGCGCTGGTCCACGAGGCCTACCTGAAGCTCGGGGAGCAGGCCGATGCACAGTGGACGAATCGCGCCCACTTTCTGGCGGTGGCATCAACGGCGATGCGCCGCGTCCTCGTGGACCATGCGCGTCGTCGCACCGCGGAGAAGCGCGGCGGGCCACGTGTTCGCGTGCCACTCGAGGAGCTCGTCGGCATGGCCGGCGAGACGCCCGATGACACCTTGCTGGCGCTCGACGAGGCGCTCGATCGGCTGGGTGCCTTCGACGCGCGCCATGTGCAGGTGGTGGAGTGCCGCTTCTTCGGGGGACTCACTGAGGAGGAGACGGCGAGCGCGCTCGGCATCGGGCTGCGCACCGTGAAACGCGACTGGGCCAAGACGCGCGCGTGGCTCTTCCGCGAGTTGCACGCGGACCATGGCGACTGACGACGTGCCGGCGCAGAACGCGCGCGATCGCTTCCGGCAGGCTGACGCCCTGCTCGATGCGGCGCTCGACCAGCCGGCCGGCAACCGACTCGCCTGGGTGGCGGCGGCGACGCATCACGACGCGAGCCTGCGCAACGAGGTGCTGTCGTTGTTGCGCGCGCATGACGACGCGAACGGGGCGGGTTCCGGATTTCTCGCGACACGCGACGGCGGCGCCGCCAACGATTCTTCGTCGTCGACGCCGGGCGAGGCGGCGCAGATCGACCGGCACGGGCTGCGGCAGCAGGAGCTCGCGCGGGCGCTCGACGGACGCTATCGGGTGGATCGCCATCTCGCGAGCGGAGGCATGGCGAGCGTCTTCCTCGCGCACGACCTGCGGCACGATCGGCCGGTGGCCATCAAGGTTTTCGGCGCCGACGTGCGCGCGGCGCTGGGCGGCACGAGCGGCGTGAACCGCTTCCTGTCCGAGATCCGCGTGATGGCACAGCTGCAGCATCCGCACATCGTCCCGCTGTACGATTCGGGGACGGCCGACGGCGTGCCGTTCTATGTCATGCCGTTCGTCGCCGGCCAGTCGCTCCGGCAGTACATCGAGCGCCATGCGCCGATGCCCGTCGCTGATGCCGTCGCACTCATCGCGACGGTCGCCGATGCCGTCGCCGTCGCCCACGCGCGCGGGATCGTGCATCGCGACCTCAAGCCCGAAAACATCCTCATTCAGCACGAGCAGCCGCAGGTGACCGACTTCGGCATCGCGTTCGCGCTGGCGGAGGCTTCGGCCACGGCGGACGGTGAGCAGCCGGAACGCCTCACGGGCATGGGCGTGCTGATCGGCACGCCCCGTTACATGTCACCTGAACAGGCGGCGGGTGAACGCGCACTCGATGCACGCACCGACGTCTACGCCCTCGGGGCCATCGTGTACGAACTGCTCACCGGCGATCCGCCGCATGTGGCCACGACCGTGCAGGGTGTGCTCGCCAAGGTGCGCGCCGAACCGGCGCTTCCGGTGCACCTGCTCCGCGACGGCATTCCCGCGGCCGTCTCCCAGGTGATCGCGCACGCGTTGGCGAAGCATCCCGCCGACCGTGTCGAATCTGCGGCCGCATTTGCGGCGCAATTGCGGGCGGCACTCCGGGTGACCGATGCGTCCACGCCGTCATCGCTGGAGCGCTCGCCGCCGCCGGTCGCGTCGATGCCGGCAGCACGCCGCCGCAGCGTGTGGACCGGCGTCGCGGCCGTCTTCGCTGTCGCGACGCTCGTCGTACTCGTCGTGCTGGTGCGCCGCCGCCCACCGGCATCGAACGTCAGCGACACGTCGATCGCGGGGCTCGACGCAGCAGCGGGCAGTCGCGTTGCGATTCCCGTGAGAGCGGAGCTTGCCTCGTTCCCCAACGCGGCGGACGGACGCGTGCCGGTGCTCTCGCCCGATGGTCAGTTCATCGCCTATGCGGGGTCGGTCGCGAGCGATCGCGCGGTGTACATCCGTCGGCTCGACGAGCTTGCCGCTCGCCCGATTCCCGGCACGCGCAACGCGCTCATGGTGGCCATCTCGCCGAACAGCCAGTGGGTGGCGTTCATCACCGACGACGATCGCCTGTATCGCGTGCCGGTCACAGGCGGACCGATCACCGCGGTGGCGGGGATCTTTCGTTTCGGCGCACTCTCCTGGGCCGACGACGAACACATCGTGGGGCAGGCGTTCGGCTCGCGCGGGCTGGACTGGATCCGCGTGGGGGACACGTCATGGCATCCGCTCACGACCTTCGACAGCAGTCGCGCCGAGTCGATGCACTTCGGACCGCTCGTCCTGCCTGATCATCGCACCGTCATCTTCACGGTCGCGCGCGCGCGCTCCGGGGTCGACGACCTGGGAGGCGATCTCGCCGTCGTCACCTTTGATCCACAACGTCGCTCGGCGGCCACGCACACGCTGCTCGGCATCACCGCCGGTGTCGCCGTGGGCTATCTCGACGGCTACCTGCTCTACACGAGCGGCGACGGACAACGCCTGCTCGCGCAGCCGTTCGACCTTGCCGCACGCCGGTTGACCGGACGCGCCGCGACGGTGCTCACGCATGACGATGGCAGCATCCACTTCGCCTCGACGTCGCGGGGCGGTGCGCTGCTCTACCAGCTCGACGCACGCGCGAGCCGCGTGGTGCGCGTGGAACGCGACGGCCGGACGGTGCCACTGGCCGGCGACCTGCGCGCCGAGGCCATGAACCCGCGACTCTCACCGCGAGGCGACCGGCCCATCATTATGGTGGCGACCCCGGTGGGCAACGACGCCATGCTGATCGACCTCGTCACGCGCGACACCACGTCGCTGGGCATCCGGGGGACGGCGGTCTCGCCCACCTGGACGCCGGACGGACGCTCGATCATCTACATGGCGTCGGGGGGTACGGAAGAGCGTCTATATCGCGTTGCCGCTACGCCCGGTGCCCAGCCGGAACTCCTCGTCTCCGCCGCCGGTGTGTTCGGGCCGAGTGTGTCGCGTGATGGATTGCGGCTGCTCTATCAGCGTTACCTCAACGGCGTGTGGAGCATCTGGACGAGCCTCCTCGATGGCGACCGTACGCCGCGCGCCGTGATCTCCGGACGCGCGAACGCCTACGAGCCTGCGCTCTCTCCCGATGGTCGCTGGCTCGCGTATGCGTCCGACAGCACCGGGCGGTACGAAGTGTACCTGCGTCCGTTCCTGCGGGAGGGAAGCGTGGTGCGGGTGTCGGAGCGCGGCGGCAGTGAGCCGGCGTGGTCGAAGGATGGGACGCGCCTGTACTTCCGCGGCAACGGGCACATGTGCGAGGCCACGGTGCAGCAGCAGCCCACGCTGCGTGTAACCGGCGTGCGGGAGCTGTACGCCGATCACTTCGACGATACGAACCCGATGCCGCACCGCAACTACGACATCGTCGACGACGGACGGGCCTTCGTCGCCATCTCGAAGACCTCGGGCGGGCAATCGCACGTGGTCCTGGTGACCGACTGGCTCGCGGGCGTGCGCGCCGGGGCCGCGCGTCGCTGACCACGGAACACCGCGGGGTGTGTGGCTGTTGTCCGGCAGCCGAATTGCGGACCCCAACAGGAGGATCGCACGATGTGGCGCTGGACTGGTGCTGAACGCCCGCCGTTCGCCGATGCGGTGCAGAAGGGACAGGAATCGGTGTGGGACTATCCACGTCCGCCGGCACTGGTGGCCGATGCGCGCAAGCGGGATTTCGGCGCACGATGATCGAGATGACGCGCGACGTGGACGACGGCGGCGATGACCGGGCCGAGATCATCGCGGTGTTGCGCGCCTACCATGCCGCGATGGTCGCAGCGAACACGAAGGATCTGGACCGGCTTGTCGCCGATGGGTTCACCCTCGTGCACATCACCGACATCGTGCAGCCGACGTCGAGTTGGTTCGACGTAGTCAACTCCGGGCAGTTCGACTACCATCGCATAGATGTCGACGACCGGCTGGCTTATGGGGTTCTTTGTTTTCTGTATCCCGGATGCCAGCGCGTTCTACGGCGGGATTCTGCCCAAGATGGCCCGCCGCCGCCCCGAACGCGAAGTGACCATCGCCCGTGAGACGGTGAGGTGTCGTCGCGTTGCCCCTCGGAGTGACGCCGACACCATCGCCGTTGGATCTCCGGGATGCGTTGCTCGTCGCCCCTGTGTCACGGACCGGGGTGTGCACGCTGCGCATACTGCTCCGCCTGCACTGGCAAATTCGATAGGCACCATTGACGTCATCTCATCTCAGCTCCTCCGGCATTCGCTGGCGCATTCTGGCCCTCCTCGTGTTCGCCAGTTTCGTCTCATACGTACTGCGCAGCAATCTGTCCATTGCCGGCGAGCGTATGATCGGCGACCTCGGTCTCACGAAAGTGCAGCTCGGCGCTATCCTGGCCGCGTTCGCGTGGGCCTACACGATCTTTCAGTTTCCAGGCGGCGTTTGGGCTGACCGCGTCGGCAGTCGCAACGCGATCGCGATCATCGCGGTCGGATGGACGATAACCAATCTCGCCGTGGGTTTCACACCGGGCGCATCGGTCGCGTCACCGACCGTCGTTATTGCGTCGCTCATGATGCTGCGCTTCCTCATGGGCATTCTGCAGGCGCCGCTCGTGGTCTTCGGTGCGACGATCGCGAGTTGGTTCCCGGTGACCGGGTGGGGTGTCCCCAACGGCTGGATCAACATCGGTATCACGTTTGGCGCGGCGGCGACCGGCCCGCTCATCGCGTGGCTCGTCACGGCCGTGGGATGGCGCTGGTCGTTCATTGTGACGGCTCCACTTGGCCTGTTACTCGCCGCCATCTGGTGGTGGTATGTCCGCGACACCCCGGCGGAACACCGTGGCGTGGGGACGACCGAGTTGGAGCTCATTCTCGGCAGCCGCCCACCCGCGCGTCCGCGCGCCCAGCCCGGTGCCTGGAAGCAGGTGCTACGGAACCGCCAGGTGCTGCTGCTCACCGGCGCGTACTTCTGCAGCAATTACCTCTTCTACTTCTTCTTCAACTGGCTGTACATCTACTTGATCGAGTCGCGCCATTTCACCGTGCTCAGTGGCGGCTGGTACGCGGCCGCGCCATGGGTGACCGGCGCGGTCGGTGCAGGCGTTGGCGCGTATTCCTGCGATGCGTTGTCGAAACGCATCGGCAAGCGACGTGGCATGCGAGTGATCGGGGTCGGGGGTCTCACGCTCGCGGCAGCGATGATGCTGTTCGCCGCCAACGCCATGAACCCATACCTGTGCGTTGTATTCCTGTCGCTCTGTCTTGCCTGTCAGCAATCGACGGAAAGCGCGTTTTGGAGTGCTACCACGTCGGTCGCCGAACTGGACGCGGCGGCGGCGTGCGGCGTACTCAACACCGGTGGCAATGTCGTCGGTGGGATCGGTGCGTTGTTGGTGCCGGTGATGGTGGAGTCGCTGGGCTGGCCGGCAGCACTGGCCGCGACATCGGTGTTCGCCCTGATCGGCGCCGGGTTGTGGTTGTTGATCGACGCCGAGCAACGCGACACGTCGGGACCGGCGTCGCCGCTGCTAACGGCGGCGTGAACCGATCGGCCGCAGCCGTCCCGACGAGGAGGCCTTCGGCGACTTTGGCGGGAGGGTGGGAGAGGCGATCCCGAGTGGCGTGAGACGGGACTTGACCACGATTTCGTGGACGCCGCACTCGCCCTAATTCGCGCTGGCGGAAGTGGTTGCACTGACGAGTTGAACCGGCCAACCACCCATGGCTTCACGGCGCAAGAGTCAAACTCTCGCGAATCCTCCGTCGACGCGCCCTTGCGGTTTCGACAATCGCGGCAAAATCAGGGTGCGAGCGCAACGGCTCACTCAGCGGGCAATGCGTCTCAATGAAATCAACCGGTGCGAATCCCTTTCGCACGGCGGGGTTGTCCTGGTTCGAGACGGATCACGCGTGGAATGCCATCGACAACTACGTCTACGGGTTCACGTTGCAACAGCAGCACTTTCCCGTGAACCCTGATGAGTACGCGTCAGCGGCGGCGAGCGATTTGCCCATGTTGCCCGCCGATGTGTATCCCTACATGCACGAAATCACCGCGAGGTCGCGAAGGCGGGACTCAAGGTTGAGGGGCACGTGCAGTCGTGGCTGGCGCGCATCGCGCCGTCGATGCCGGCATTTGGTCGATCGCTCATGACAGCGGCATGAACGACACGATCCATCGCATCGTGGCGCAAAAGCACATTTTCCGAGTGGGT
>JBBQAK010000138.1:0-9153 GCA_038316215.1 Gemmatimonadales bacterium
GATGCCGATGATCATGCCATCCGACGCCACGCTGAACACACTTGGCGCGCCAGATGTCCACGTCACGGGCCGTTGTGGCAACGTGCCACCACCGGCGTCGAGCGCCACCGCCGTCAGGCGCGCGGTTCCTGCCACGAGCAGATGCGTCGTGGCCGGCGAGATGCGTACCGACGCCACCGGCGACGGTGACACCACTACCGTTGCCGTTCCGACCTGGCCCTCGCTCGTCACCGTCATCGTGACGACACCGGGTGCATTCGCGGTCACCGTGCCGTCGCTGGCCACCTGCGCAACCGACACGTTGCTACTGCGGAAGAGCGCCGGTCGACCGGTCAAGAGAGTGCCGTTGGCGTCCGTGATCTGCACCACCAGTCGCACACTCTGGCCGACGGTCAGCGCCGACTGTGAGGGCGACACGATGACCGACCCCACGGGACGTGGCCGCACGGTAATGCTGGCCGTGCTCGTGCGCCCCGCACTCGTGGCACTGATCGTGGCCGCGCCAGTCGCGATACCCAGCACGACGCCGTTCGACGAGACGGTCGCGACACCCTGACTATTCGAACTCCAGGTCGCTACGCGATCGCCGAGGAGGCCGCCCGCGGCGTCTTTCGAAACGGCACGCAACTGCGTCGTCTGGCCAACCGTAATGCTGTCGCTGAGCGGGGAGACTTCCACGCTTGCCACGGGGACCGGGGAGACGGTCACGCCAACCGACGCACTTCGTACCTCACTCGTCGCCGTGATCGTGGCCACACCGGGAGTAAGTCCGTTCACCACACCCGTGATGTCTACCACGGCCACTCCAGGGTCGCTCGACACCCAGAAGACCTGACGGTTCGCGAGCGGCGAACCGCCGTCGTCGAGCGGTACCGCCACCAGTTGCACGAATCCACCGACGAGGAGACTCGGCGCCGTCGGCGAGAGCTGCACGCTGGCGACCGCGCGCGCCACGACCGTGACCGTCGCCGTCGCGCTTCGCCCGTCGGCCGATACGGCAATGCGGGCAACGCCAGAGCGAACCGCCGAGACGAGTCCGGCCACCGACACGGTGGCGACGGTCGAGTCGCTGCTGGACCACGTGAGGTCGCGGTCGGTCAGGAGCTGCGATGACGCGTCTCGCACGCGCGCCTGCAGCACCGTACTCCCACCAGCTTGCAGCGACACCAGCGCCGGCGTGAGCTCCACCTCGACGACCGGTGACTCGACCGGGCGAGGGCCAGAGATTTCCGCGAGGCCTGCACAGGCCAGCATCCCGGAACCGAGGCTCAACCAGAGCAACGCGCGTAGCCACCGCGGCCAGCGACGCTGGGGCATGCTAGCGCTCCGTCATGGTCACACGTGTCGGTCGCGCGAGGTGATTGCGCGTCCCGTCGCCAAGCTGCCCGTCTACATTGAACCCCCAACACCACAGCTCACCGTCACCGGACGTGCCACACGTGTGCGCGCCAGTCGCGTTGAGCGCCGTGTAGGAAACGCCTCCAACAACGCGGGTCGGTACCTCGCGCGAGATGTTCGTGCCGTCGCCAAGCTGTCCGTAGACATTCCGCCCCCAGCACCACGCTTGGCCACCGCGGGTGCGACCGCAGCTGTGCACTCCACCAAGCGTGACCGAAGCAAATCGCGTCGATATCGTCACCGGTGTGGGCACAAGTTGATCCGTCGTACCGCCGATCCCGAGCTGTCCGAAGCTGTTGCGCCCCCAGCAATACGCCTCGCCGCCGTCCGTGACCGCACAGGTGTGAGCGCCACCCGCGGAGATGCTCGTGACCTTGATCGGCGCACTGATCGCGACCGGCACACGCACATCAACGCGCGCGCCGTTACCGATCTGCCCGGACGCATTCGCCCCCCAGCAGTAGCCGATCCCGTCGCCGGTGATCGCGCAGCTGTGGTTCCAGCCCGCGCTCAACGCCACGAAGCGGAGTCCGCCGCTGACCGCGACCGGCGACGAGCGCGACGTGGTCGTCCCGTCGCCGAGTTGCCCATTCGCATTGCTCCCCCAACAGAGCACCTCCCCGGAGGTGGTGAGTCCGCAGGTGTGCGTTTGTCCGGCACGCAGGACACGGAAGCTCTGGTTTCCAGCGACACGCACAGGCGCGCTGCGCGACGTCAAGGTCGCGTCGCCCAACTGTCCCTTGTCGTCACTGCCCCAGCAGTACGCCTCGCCGCCGCGTGCGACCGCGCAACTATGGGTCAGCCCGGTCGTCACCTGCGAAAAGGAAATCTCGCCGACGACTGGTGCGGGATTGCTGCGCGCCTCCAAGTCGCCATCGCCGAGTTGACCGCGATCATTGGCACCCCAGCAGAGCACTCTCCCCGAGACGAGCGCGCACGAGTGGCGCCCACCGGCAGCAATCACGCCCGGATCGTCGGTCGCGCGGATAGCTGGCGACGCGACAACCGCGACCGCACGGACAGCACGCGCCGCTGATTCCGCGGCAGCCCGATCGGCACGCCGCGCCGCACGCCATAGCTGCATGCCGGCGATCGAGTCTGCGACGAAAGCCTCCCGGAGGCGAGCGACGTCGCCCATCGGGACCGCGGGGGACACCGTGTCCGCGGCGCCGCCCCTTACCGTCGCCGTTGCCGTTGCCGCCGCACCCGAATCGGCCGCGCCAATGGCACGGGACGAGTCGGTCATCGATCGCGGAAGCGTATCGGGGTTGGCGACAATCGGCAGTTCGATGTTGCCCGCATCGGACATGGCGGCCGGCGGGGCGCGGCGGGTTGGCGACGTGTCCTGTTGCGACTGGTAGTAGCGGTACGCACCGCCGGCCGTCGCCATGACCAGCGCGGCCGCGACCAACCATCGCCCACGTCGCGGAGGAGCCTCGCTGGACGCCCAGGACGGGGCGGCATCGTCGTCGATCAGCGCGGCGGCCGGTTCGGCGATCGGTTTCACCTGCACCGGAGTCGGCAGCAGTGGCTCCGGCCGCGAAGGCGCACCTCCTTCGGCCGGCCGAGCGAACCTGACCGTGGCGTTGGCGCTCGCGGTCTTCGCCACCGACACGACGCGGGGCTTCGATTTCTCTCGCTCGCGGCGCCGACGGTGCGACTCTTCCCACTGGCGCCAGTCGCTGGGCACGACCCACGCATTGAGCGCGGCGAGCAATCCATCCGCACCCGCCCATCGCGCGGCAGGCTTCTTCTGCAGCATGCGCTCCGTGATGTACTGCAATCGCGGTGGCACCTCGCCGGGGCGCAACGCATCGATCGCCGGCAGCTCCTCATGTTTCTGCTTGAAGATGACGTTGTAGAGGGCTTCACCCTCCCACGGCCGCTCGCCAGTGAGCATCTCCCACGTCATCAATCCCAGGCTGTACAGATCGGAGCGGGCGTTCGCCGGAGCCCCGTCGATTTGTTCGGGCGCCATGTACGCCGGCGTGCCGATCGCGGCACCGGTCATCGTGAGTCGCGAGTCGAACTCCGCCGAGTGCGCGATCCCGAAGTCGCTGAGCAACGCCCGATCCGTGTCGGCATCAAGGAACACGTTCTCGGGCTTCACATCGCGATGCACCACGCCGTGGGCATGCGCGAAGGCGAGTGCCTCAGCCACGTCTTTCAATACCCGCTCGGCGCGCTCCGGCGCGAAGGGGCCGTCCTCCTGAATCGCCTGCTTCAGGGTACGGCCGGGCACCAACTGCATCACGAGCGCCAGTCCACCGTCGCGCAATCGCTTGACCGCATGGACCGTGACGATGCTCGGGTGCTGCAAGCGTGCGACGGTTCGCGCCTCGCGCGCGAGCCGTTCGATGGCTTCATCCGCGTGCGCCGCGAATCGCGGGCGCACCACCTTGATGGCGACATCGCGAAACAGGTCGCGATCACGAGCCCGGTACACGATCGCGCTCCCACCGCGTCCCAGTTCACCCAAGATCGTATACTCGTCGAGGTCGCTGATGCCAGCGTCTTCAAACGCGTCGGACATCTCGGACATCAGCGACTCCGAAAGGTGAAGACGACTTCGCCCATCTCCAGTCGGTCACCATCCTGCAGACATTCAGCGTAGGCGGTATCGAGCACGACGCCGTTCCGGGCGACGGGATTCGTCAGCGAGAGATTCCTGAGATACCAGTGACCATCACGCCATTGCAGGAGGGCGTGCTGACGGCTGACCGTCTTGTCCCGCAGCTGGATGTGCCGATACAGGGCACCATCTGTCCGGCCGAACGTGACCTCCGTGCCATTGGGCCCGGGGACGTGTACGAAGCGGATTTCGCGCCCCGCATCGAGGCCTGAGCCGATCTCAAGGCGTCCGGGCAGGAACTGCAACGTCCCTTCGGCCGGCACGCTGAATCGGATCGCGTGTCCTTCTATCATAGTGCCAGGCACGCCCGCGTCGCTGACGAGCGGTGCGTTCAGGAGGTTCGGCGGCGGTGCGCTGATCGGCGGCGTGACCGCAGGAGCCGATGTCGTGGTGAATTCCCGAATCGCAGGCCGAGGCGCCACCGGAGTGGCGAGCGGCGGTGCGAGGCGTGAGGCCTCCGGCCGTGCTGTCTGGCGGGCAGCCGACGGCGCAACTGGGCGGGCCGGCGGCGCGGCAGCCGGCCCAGCAGTCGGCGGGGTCACGCGCGGCGGGGTCACGCGCGGCGGAGTCATGCGCGGCGCGGCCGCAGACGGCCCCTCCGCACCGGTGAACGTCGGCGGACCCAATCCGGTGAACAGCGGCAGTCGCTCCGATTCGTCGCGGCGAATCTTGGGTGTGCGGTTGATCCACCAGCCCCCGATACCGGCAATCACGATCGCCAGGATCGCGATGAGTGCCAACATCGTGGAGAGTTCGGTGGTCATGAGGGCTACCCCGTGCGCAGTATTCCTAAGGGGCCCATGGGGCCAACTCAGACAATCTAACCAATCGGGTCGAATCGCCGCTTGGGCTCTCTATGGCGCCAGTCCCGCCCCAACGGGTATCTCTCCGTCATGATTTCTCCGTTGTGCAACCCGTGAATGCCCTCGTTGCTCCCCTTGACCGTCCGGTGCTCCTGATCGTCCATGGCGCGTTGGGCGACGCGGAGCAGATGCGGCCGCTCGCGGAGGCGCTGGACGCGATCTGCCGAGTGCAGCTCGTCGAACTTCCCGGGCATGGCACCACGGTGCTCCCCGACGACGTTTCGTTCGAGATGGCCCTGTTTGCCGACGTGCTCGGTGACGTTGCCCGCCGCCACCGCCTCGGCGACCACGCGCCGATCTGCTTCGGCTATTCCATGGGTGGTTACGCCGCGCTCTTGGCCGAGGCGCGCTCTCCGGGGACATTCGGCGGCATCGTGACGCTTGGCACCAAGTTCGAATGGACACCCCCGATCGCGGCGACCGCGGCCGCGCGTCTCGACGCCGCCGTGCTCCGCGCCAAGGTCCCGGCCTTCGCCGAACAGCTGCGTGTGCGACACGAGGGCGCGGGGGGCTGGGAGCAGTTGCTCACGCGGACCGCCCAGTTGCTTACCGAGCTCGGCGCCACCTCCCCACTCAATGCGCAAACGCTGCAGGCGATCGGGATTCCGGTCTGCCTCGCCGTCGGCTCACGCGACGACACCACGACAGCGCACGAAACGGAGCACACGGCATTGCGGCTCACGCAGGGAACGTCGCACATCCTCGCGGACGTGCCGCACCCCATCGAACGTGTCCCGACGACGGTGATGATCGACCTGATTCGTGACTTCTTACGCGACCATCCCCGGAGCTGACTGTGTTTCGTTCTCTTCGCGTTCCCGAGAAACTGTTCGCGCTGGCCATGTGGGTCGTGTCAGTCACCTTCGCCGGATTCCTGATCGGTCTCGGAGGCAAGATTGTCGGTGAGCTGCCCGGCGTCGACCAGAGCGTGTCGCTGGCGGAGTTCGTGGATCCGCTCAAGCGAGCGCCGTTGCTCAGCGCACGCGATTCGCTGATCAAGCTGCAGCGCGCCACGCAAGACGAGCGGGAGCGCGCGTCGCAGAGCCACGCGGTGGCGCGCAATGCGTACGCGTCACAGCGCGAAACGTTCGACACCTGGATCGCCACCCGTACGGCTACGACCGACCCATCGCAGGATCCGGAGGTCGTGTCCCGTACGCGACTGCTGGACTCCATGAAGCGCAGTGAGCGCGAAGCGGAATCGGCGGTCGAACAACTCGACGAGCGGCTGCTCGCCGTGGCCCAAACGCTGGAGAACAATCGAGAGCGCGAGCTTGAGCTTGAGCGCTCGGCGCGTGGCCAGTTCGAGAAGGCGCGCTTTTCGCAGGAATTACGTGTCTTCGCCGTGCGCCTGGCGCTCACCTTACCGCTGCTGTTGATCGCCGGATGGCTGGTGGCCCGCAAGCGACGCAGCGAGTATTGGCCGCTCTTACGTGGATTCGTGCTGTTCGCCGTGTTCGCGTTCTTCGTGGAGCTGGTGCCGTACTTGCCGAGCTACGGCGGCTACGTACGCTACGGCGTCGGGATCATCGCCAGCGCGGTGGCCGGCGTGTACGTGATTCGTGCGATGCGCCGCTATGTCGCGCAGCGCCAGCGCGTGGAGCGGCAGAGCGAAGGGGAACGACGCCGCGCGCTCCCGTATGAGGAAGCGCTTCGCCGCATCGGCGCCGGCGTCTGCCCGGGGTGTGAGCGGGCGATCGCCGGAGGACCGGCCAACCCCAGCAATTTTTGCGTGCACTGCGGCCTGCGTTTGTACGACGGCTGCGACAGCTGCCACACGCGCAAGAACGCATTCTACCCGTATTGCCCAACCTGTGGTGTTCCGGCGGCCGATGCCGCCGCACCAACATCGACCGACACCGCTACCACTTCCATCTGACATGAAGAATTCGCGCTTCCTCACCGCTCGGCCGTTGCTCACTGCTGTACTCGCGTGTACGTGCACGATGGCGTTCACACTCGTGGCGCCCGTCCTGTCATCACCGCTGTCGGCGCAACGCGCGGCCAAGCGACCGACCGCCGATGCGGCATTGGCCGCGCCGGCGCTCACCGCCGAAGGGCTGCAGGGGATTCAGTTCCGCTCAATCGGCCCCGGCCTCGTGACCGGACGCATCGCGGACATCAAAATCGACCCGAAGAATCCGAGCACGTGGTATATCGCCACGGCGTTCGGCGGCATCTGGAAGACGACGAACCGCGGCGCCTCGTTCACGCCGATTTTCGACAACGGCGGCACGCACAATGCGTGCTGCATCGTAATCGATCCAACGAACAGCGACGTGCTGTGGCTTGGCACGGGGGAGAATAACAGCCAGCGCAGTGCGCATTTCGGCGACGGCCTTTACAAGTCGACCGACGCTGGCAAGACGTGGGCGCGCAGCGGCCTCGCGCAATCGGAACATATCGGCCAGATCGTCATCGATCCGCGCAACACCGATGTGGTCTATGTCGCGTCACAGGGCCCGCTCTTTTCAGCGGGTGGCGAACGCGGATTGTATAAGACCACTGACGGCGGCACGACTTGGTCGCGCAGTTTGTTCATCAGTGAGAACACCGGCATCACCGATGTCGTGTTGGACCCCAAGAATCCCGATGTCGTCTATGCGGCAGCATATCCACGCCGTCGGCACGTGGGGCAAGCCATTGGCGGCGGCCCTGAGGGTGGATTGCACAAATCCACTGACGGCGGCAAGACGTGGACGAAACTCGCGAACGGCCTGCCCACCGGCGACGTGGGACGCGCGGCGCTCGTGATCGAAGGGCGCACGTCGCCGACACAGCTCTTCGCGTTCATCGAAGCATCGGGCACACAATCGGGCCTGTACCGCTCAACCGATGACGGGACGACGTGGGCGCGCTTCGGCAAGAATGCTGCCGCGGCGGGCGGCCGTGGACCGGCTACCGGTGGCGGCGCCGGTGGCGGTGGTCGTCCGGGGGCGCCCGTCGATAGCGCGCGCGCTGCGGCGGTTCGTGAGAACTGGTTCAACAGCGGACTTGGACAGTACTACAGCGAACTGTTCATCGACCCGCATCGCGTGGGACACCTGTACGAAGTGGCCACGAATCTGGCCCGCAGCACCGATGGTGGTGCAACGTGGGCGAACACGAACTGGGAGAGCAAGGGCGTGCACGTGGACCATCACGCGCTCGAGTTCGATCCGCTCGACAAAAACCACATGCTGCTCGGCAATGATGGCGGGCTGTACGAAACATACGACGCCGGCGAGACGTGGAGGTTTCACGCGACGCTGCCGATTACCCAGTACTATCGCGTGGGGATCAACAACGCCAAGCCGTTCTACTTCGTGTGCGGGGGCACGCAGGACAACTTTTCCCAGTGCGGCCCCTCGCGCACCACGAACAGCTGGGGCATCCGCAACAGCGACTGGTTCAACATCGTAGGCGGCGACGGCTTTCAGGCGCGCGGCGACATGGAAGACCAGAACATTTTCTATGGGGAGTCGCAGAATGGCGGCCTGTCGCGCTTCGACATGCGTACCGGTCGCGGCCAGGCCATCCGCCCCACGACCGCATCGGTCGGTGGCGACGACGGCGGGGCCGCCGCAACGCCCGATACCACCCGTGCCGTACCGAGCGCGCGCGTGCGCGACCGTACCAACTGGGATGCGCCGTTCGTGATGAGCCCGCACAATCCGGCGCGCATCTACTTCGCGAGCCAGTTCGTGTACCGCAGCGACGACCGCGGCGACAACTGGACTAAGATCAGTCCTGATCTCTCGCGCAATCTGAATCGTGATTCGTTGCCAATCATGGGCACAGTCTGGCCGCGCGGATCGGTGGCGCTGCACGTGTCCACGACGGATCTCAGCAACGCCGTGGCGGTGGATGAATCACCGGTGTTGGAAGGGCTGCTCTGGGTCGGTACGGACGACGGGCTGGTGCAGGTCAGCGAGGATGGTGGCAAGAACTGGCGCCGCATCGAAACCTTCCCCGGCGTGCCGAAGTACACGTACGTGAGCGATGTGCACGCCTCACCGCGTGATGCGAACACCGTATTCGTAACGCTCAACAATTGGCAGCGCGGCGACTACGCACCGTATATCGTGAAGAGCAGTGACCGTGGTCGCACGTGGACGAACATCAGCGCGAACCTTCCGGCGCGTCACGATGTGTGGGCGATCGCGCAAGACCACGTCAACGGCGACCTGCTGTTCGTGGGGACCGAGTTGGGTTTGTTGACGAGCGTGGATGGTGGCAAGAGCTACGTGCAACTCAAGGGCGGCCTCCCGATTACGCAGG
>JBBQAK010000085.1:0-11600 GCA_038316215.1 Gemmatimonadales bacterium
TCGGTCGAGGTTCCGGCGCGGGCCGTTTTGTCGAAGACCGCCGTGTTCACCGACGCGAGTGCTTCGAGGGCACCGCCGTTGCGCACGATGATGGAGCGGCGCGCGGCGCGGTTGATCCCGCCGATGATGGCCACCGGTGCCGCCAGAATGAGCGGGCAGGGTGTCGCCACCACGAGCACTGCCAGCACGCGGTTCCAGTCATGCGACACGAGCCACGCTAGCAGACAGGCACCCAGCGTAAGTGGTGTGAACCACACGGCCCATTTGTCGGCGGTACGCTGCAGCGGACTCTTGGAGGCCTGCGCCGAGCGCACCAGATCGACGATGCGGGCGTACTGGCTGTCCTGCGACGTGCGTACCGCGCGCAGCGTGAGCGCACCCTCCTGATTCACGCTACCCGAGAGCAGCGCTGTGCCGCTGGCCGCGCGCACCGGAATCGGTTCGCCGGTCAGTCGTGACGTGTCCACGTGCGACGATCCGCCCACGACGGTGCCGTCGCAGGGGACCAGTTCGCCTGGGCGAACCAGCAGCTCGTCGCCCGGCTTGATCTCGAGGGCCTCGATGTCGTGCACCTGCCCCTTCACGATCCGGTGGGCCGTTCGCGGTGCGTCGGCCTCGAGCGACTTGACCGCGCTCGAGGCGCGCGCCACCGCATAGGCATCGAGCGCTTCTCCGCCGGTCTGCATGAGCACGACGACCAGGCCAGCCAGCGGCTGGCCCAGCAGAATCGAGCCCGCGATCGCCAACATCGCGACCACGTCGGCCGCAAACTCTCCGCGCAACACGCCCGTGAAGGTGCGCCACACAACGGGAATGCCCGTGAGGAGCAGTCCTGCGAACCAGATCCGGTTGCGCCAGGGATCGGCGCTCACCATGAGTGGCGAGATCGTACCGGCAATCAGGAACGCGAGAGCGGCCGCCGGCAGTCGGGGAATGGAGGTCCAGCGCATCAGCAGGTTTGTGTAAAAAGTCGATCGGCGTCGTGCCACCGGAAAAGCCATCGGGACGGAATCGGCCCAACGCTGGAAAGATACCGGTCGAACACGCTATTCTCGTGGTATGGCTGACACGCATTCGCATGCAGCGCTCGCGGCTATTGTCGATATCGCCGCCGACGCAATTATCGCGCTTGATGACAATTTCCGCATCGTACGCTTCAACAAGGGCGCGGAGCAGATCTTCGGCTGGACGGAAGACGAGATGCTGGGGCAGCCCCTTGATCGGCTGCTGCCGATGGCGGCTCGCGCGGTGCACCGCGGACACGTGCGTACCTTCGCGGAAGGCCTCACGGAATCGCGCCGGATGGCGGAGCGACGAGAAATCGCTGGCTTGCGTCGGAATGGTGAGCAATTTCCCGCTGAAGCGTCGATTGCACGCGTGACCATAGAGGGTGACCGCACGTTCATGGTGACGCTGCGCGACGTCAGCGAGCGGCGCAGGAGCGAGGATCGTCAGAAGCTGTTGGCGACGGCGGGATGGGTGCTCGCGGCATCGCTCGACGTGGAATCGACGATGGCGACGATCGCCGAGTTGCCGGTGCCGCTGCTGGGCGACTGGAGTCTCCTCGAACTGCTCACAACGGAAGGGCACAGCCGACGCGCGGCAGCCACGCACATGGATCCGCGACGACACGATGAATTGTCGGCGCTGGTGACGCGTGTGTCAGAAGCATTGGATGCCGACTTACCGCCGGCAAGCGGAGGACGCGTTGCGCACGAAGCCGAAGCGCAGCGCATTACCGATGTTGCGTCATGGCTCTCGGCGAATTTTCACGAGAAGTCTGCACGAGAGCGGGCGGAATCCCTGGGCGCGAGTGCCGTCCTGATCGTGCCGTTGCGGGCGGGCGGACGGGCGATCGGTGCGCTGCACTTGGTGCGCACGCGTCCCGGCGCCTCGCACAACATGGACGAGGTCCATGTGGCCGATCAGTTTGCCGGACTTGCTGTGTTGGCGCTCGAGAACGCGCGGTTGTATCAGGAGTCGCGCCGCGCGGTACGCGAACGTGATGACATGCTGGCGATCGTGTCGCACGACCTACGGAATCCGGTGAATGCCATCGTGATGCTGACGGGCGCGGTGCTCAGTCGAGAACCTGGTGATGAGCGCCCACTGATGGCGCGCGAAGACGTCGAGGCGATTCGCGGGGCAGCCCGGCAGGCTGATGGACTGATTCAGGATCTGCAGGACGTCTCGCGCATTGCGAACTCGCGACTGCGGGTAGAGTGTCGGCCAGTGTTGCTCTCGGAGTTGGTGAAGGAGTCGGCCGATATGTTCGAGCCGGTGATGGAGGATGCCGTGTTGCGTTTCGTGCGCCGAATCGATGAGCATCTTCCACCGGTGCACGCCGACCATCATCGCCTGCAGCAGGTGCTCTCCAATCTGCTCGGCAACGCCGTGCGGTTTACGCCGCACGGTGGCGAAATCGTGCTGACCGCAATGCGTCACGATGACGGCGTGCGGATCAGCGTGCGCGACACCGGACCCGGTGTGTTGCCAGAAGACGTGCCACGGCTGTTCGAACGCCACTGGCAGGCGCCGCGATTGCTGCGCGCTGGTTCGGGGCTTGGCCTCTTTATCGCGAAGGGCATCATCGATGCCCACGGCGGCGAGATCGGCGTTGATAGCGAGGTTGGCAAAGGCAGCGAGTTCTGGTTTACCGTGCCGCTCTAGCCCGTCTCGCACGTGCAAAAAACGCCGCAATCCCGAAGGACTGCGGCGTTCCTGTGACGCGATAACCGGCGACTCCGTTAGTGCTTGGCTTCAGCGGCCGGCGCGGCGGCCGCACCTTCGGCAGGCGCACCTTCGGCAGGCGCATCGTGGCTTGCAGCGGCGCTGTGCTTCGCGTTGTCTTCCGCGTGATAGACTTGGAAGTTCATCGGGTCACGCGGATGCCGATACGTATTGTTGTGGATCGTGTAGGCGGCGAACAGCAGCCCCAACGTGGCCACGGTGGTCACGGCGGCAGCAGGCCAGCCCAGCTTGTTCGGATCGTACGCGACACTCATGAAGACACCCCGACAGGAAAGCGCAAATGGCGACGTACACGAACGCCAGCGCGGATGAGCGCCCCTGGGCCGGGGCGGAACCGGGTGGAAACTATACAAGGTCGCGTCATTCTTCCACCCTCGGCCCCGTATCGCGCGCGTTCTCGTGCACGCTATCGATCAATCGGGCCGGAATAATCGCGCTACTGCCATAACGATCCCGGATCCGGTCGAGTGCCCGCGTGAGGGCCCGATCCTTGGCATTCTCCACCGGTTCACCCTCCGAGGCAGGGGCGAGCGTGGGCGCGAAGAAGCCGAGCTGCGTGGCGGCGCCGGATCCGGAGGCCGTGGCCTCGTCGTCGAAGTGCGACAGGCCGATGCCGAGCAGACGTACCCCGACGCGCCGTTTGCCGCGGAGGGCCCGGTACAGCACGCGCGCGGCCTTGATGACGGATTTCTCCGACTCGATCGGCTTGGCCAGTGTGCGCTGGGCGGACCGGGTCTTGAAGTCGGCGTCCTTGAGCTTTACGGTGACCGTTCTCGCCTGGAGCCCCTGTCGCCGGAGGTCGGTGCTGACCCGCACCGCCAACCGGAGCAGCTCGCGTTCGAGGATGTCGTCGTCGTGCAGGTCCCGCCCGAAGGTCTCCTCGCGGCTCACCTGTTTCTGCGCTTCGCGCGGCGTCACGATGCTGTCATCGACGCCGCGCACACGCTGATGCAGCCAGACGCCCGCGCGCGCTCCGAGACGGGACTGCAAGTCGGTCACGTTCCAGCGCTGCGCATCGGCGATGGTTTCGAGGCCCATCCGCTCCAGCGTGGCTGAGAATCGCGGCCCGACCATGGGGAGATCGGCCAGCCGGAACGGGGAAAGAAAGGCGGCTTCATGGCCCGGAGACACGCAGCGCACGCCGGTCGCGCCCGTGCCGGGCTTCGGCTTGGCCAATTCGACCGCCATCTTGGCGACCAACCGAGACGTGCCGCCGCCGATCGAAACCGAGAGGCCGGTGGCGGCGAAGACCGCGTCCCGAACGCGATGCGCCGTGGCCTCGAGCGACTCGTGACCGTAGAGCGCCTCCGTGCCGCCCATGTCGCAGTACCACTCGTCGATGCTGGATGCTTGCACCACCGGCGCAAAAATGGCCAGTACCTGCTGAATCTCCTTACTGCGCGCGCTGCAGGCACCGCGGGGCACCGGCACGCAGGTGGCCTGCGGACAGAGCTTGAGCGCCCGTGAGATCGGCATCGCCGAGCGCACGCCATAGGCTCGACACTCGTAGGATGCGCTGCACACCACGCCGCGTGAGCCCGGACGACCGCCCACGATCAGTAGTGTCGCCTTGCCGGCACCGTCTGGGTCTTCCTGGCGCGCGACGGCCACGAAGAACGCGTCGGCGTCCACCAGCAGAATGCGGCGTGGCGAAAGTGTGGTCATGTGTGGGGAAAGCGGTGGCCCTGACGGAAGCTAGCAGCAATCTTGAAGGATGACGCCCGCCATCCTCCTCGTGCGAAAGGCCAAGATCGCACACGCCGTGTTGTCGTACGAGCACGACCCGGCCGCCGAGTCGTACGGCCGTGAAGCCGTGGACGCGCTGCAGCTCGATCCCGCCACCGTATTCAAGACGCTCGTGGTCGACGCGGAAGGTGTCGGGCTGGTTTGCGCCGTGGTGCCGGTGCTGATGATGCTCGACCTGAAAGCGCTGGCCGACGCGATCGGCGCCCGACGTGTGCGTATGGCCGACCCGGCGGCCGCGGAGCGCGCCACTGGCTACGTGGTGGGTGGGATCAGTCCGCTGGGCCAGAAGAAACAGTTGCCGGTGGTCGTCGACGCGAGTGCGCTCGCCTTCGAGCGCGTGCACGTGAGCGCCGGTCGTCGCGGACTCGAACTCTCGCTGGCGCCAATGGATCTGGTAAAGCTCGCGCGCGGACGCACCGGCCCGATCGCGCGCGCGTAGTCGAGTCCTACACGGCGCGCGGGCGCGCCGGCCCTTCGGCGAGCTCGTCGAGCGCGGGGCCTCGGCCGCGCGCTTCCACCGGCCAGCGCGTTTCGACGGCGTGCCCGCGCACGCCGATGATCTCGTCGAATAGATGGACCACGATGCAGACGTGGTTCGGCACCACACGCACCTGATCGCCTAATCGCGGACGCCACGTGGTCTTGGAGAGATCAAGGATGCCGTGTTCTTCCGACATCCGTGACACCACGACCTCTGGGTGATCGAGCAGCGCACCGTAGCCATCACCTTCCGCGCGCAACGGCTCGCGTCCCAAGGCCTTGGTACCGGCATCGATCACGGCTTGACCTTTCACGGCTACGCTGACGACCGTCGCAAGCACGGTGAGCGCACAATCGTCCCAGTCGCAGGCCCCGATCATGGCGGTCGTGCGATCGTTGTAGACGTACGTACCCGGTCGCACTTCGTTCACGCCGGGCACTTCGTGCATCCGCCACGCGGCCGGTGTCGAACCACCGCTGATGATGCGCGGCGGTAGGCCGACGGAGGCAAGCGCCTGCACGTAGGTCGCAATGTTGGCGCTCAGCGCGATCAGCGCGGCCCCCTGTTCGCCCACGGGTTCCCGAATGTGCCCGGGGTAGAACAGCATACCGGCAAAGTTCAGCGCCGATGCCCGGTCGATGTGCTGGGCAATGGCCACGGCACGTTCGGGCGACGACACGCCAACCCGATGCATGCCGAGGTCGGCTTCAACGAGTACATCGAACTGTCGCCGTCCAAGACGGGCGGCCACGTTGAGCGCATCGAGTGCCTGCGCGTCGTCCGCCGCCACCGTGACCCGGACGTCCTGCGGCAACCGCGCCAGGCGCTCCAGTCGGGCAGCGCCCACCGGCGGATAGGCCACCAGCAAGTCGTCGCACACCTCGGCCATCACTTCGGCTTCACGCAGGGTGGCACAGGTCAGCCCCGCGGCACCGAGACGCAGTTGCTCGGCGGCGATTCTCGGTGACTTGTGCGTTTTCACATGCGGGCGTAGCCGGAGACCGTGCAGGGTGGCGTACGCCGCCATCCGGTCCAGATTGAACGCGAGCCGATCCATGTCGACGATCGGTACCGGTGTCTCGAGCTGTTCGAGATACGTTGCCATCGCGCCCCCTTTCCTCGAGACTGTAAAAATGCCACATGCTGACGCACCGTCCGATCGTCCATGGACTCCGGTCGTGCTGCCCAACCTGCCGGCCCCTGCGGGAGCCTACTCTCCAGGCGTGCGCACCGCAAATATCGGGAGCCTGATGTTTGTCTCCGGACAGACGCCGCGCGATCAGGCGACCGGGGAAATCCTCGACGGGGACATCGAAGCCCAGACGCGTCTCACACTCGCGAATATGGAGCGCATTTTGACGGCCGGCGGTGCGACACTCGCCAATGTGGTCAGCATTACCGTGTATCTGGCTGACGAGAACGACTGGGGTACGTTCGACCGCGTGTATCGGACCGTGTTCTCGCCGCCGTATCCGGCGCGTGCCGTGGTCGGCGCATCGTTGCGTGGCATTCTCGTCGAGATCTCGGCGATCGCCGCGATCTAGGACCGTGAGATGACGCCTGCCCAGGTCGTCGTGTACGCCAGCAATCGGCCGTTTCGCGTCGCGTGTGACGCGCTACTGCGCGAGGCGGGTGCGCGTGTGCGAGTGGCCAGTCGTCAGGCGGAGCTCGCGAAGGCAATCGGGGAGGGCACGACCGCGGTGATCATTGCGGGCGATGAGAGCCAGGATGTGGCGGTCGCACGCGCGCTCGCGGCGACAGTCGCGATGATGGTCCCCGTGATGCAGCGAGCGCCCGGCGAATCGATCCAAGAGATCGTCGCGCGGGCGCTCGCGGCTGCCGCACCATCTGTAGATCAGCCGAGGTCGAGCGAGTAGCCCTCGCCACGCACGGTGCGGATGTCGACCGTACTCCCGGTTTCGCGCAGGCGCTTCCGGAGCTGCGCCACGTGCACGTCGACGACGTTCGAGCCGGGATCGAACTGCAGATGCCACACGTGCTCCAGCAACATCGGACGAGTGACGGTTTCACCGGCCCGCATCGCGAGAAACTCGAGTAGCGAATACTGCCGCGCCGTGAGGTTCACCGACGCGTTGTTGCAACGCACTTCGTGTGACACGCGATTGAGCGTGAGATCACCCGCACTGAATCGCTCCATCGAGCGTGCTCCACCGCGGCGAATGGCCGCGCGTACACGGGCCGCAAGCACCTCGTTCGGGAACGGCTTCTGGAGGTAATCGTCGGCACCCGCGTCGAGCGCGCGAACAACATCGGCGGCCGTATCGTGGGCCGTCGCCACCACGATCGGCGTGGTGCTTCCCTCTCGACGCAGATCCTGCAGGACCGCGAGTCCGTGGCGGTCGGGCAGTTCGAGATCGAGGACGATCGCATCGTACGGGTTGGCCAGCGCGAGTCGACGTCCCTCTTCCGCAGCGGCCGCGATGTCGACGTCGTACCCATCGTCGATGAGCACCTGACGCATGAGATCAGCGACGAGTCGATCGTCTTCGATGACAAGGATCCGCATTCGCGTGTCGGATTTGGTAGGAGCCATACAACGGGGGAGTGGCGGGAGCTGACAACGGGGCTGCTACAGTCCGACGCGAGCCGAGGCCGACGTCGGCGAGCCATCCCCGTTAGCTGCTGTAGCAACACGATAATGCAGCTTCGTCACAAACTTGGTACCATGAATGTCAATTCATGAAGTTGTTCCAGCAGCGTAACGGTGGAGTCGGCTACCCATCGCCCTTTAATCGACGGATGGCTCTGCGGTCGCGCTTGCCGGGCTTGCTGTCGCCGAACGCGAAGGCCATCGGCATGTGCCGCAGCTGCTCTTGCGAGGCCTCGCGCTTACGCTTCCCGTCGGCAGTTTCCTCGTAGAGGCGCTGGGCGATTTCCGCCGACCCTCGGCGCTCCGCGACATCCTTCACGCGGAGTTGCCACTCGATGGGACCTTGGCGCAGGCGAATTTCGTCGCTCGCCTGCACCTGTTTCGCGCGCTTCGCCCGATCGCCATTCACGTCGACTTTGCCACCGTCGATGGCTTCGGCCGCCAGGGCGCGCGTCTTGAAGAAGCGCGCCGCCCAGAGCCACTTGTCGAGACGGACCTTGCCCGGCGGAGACTGCTCGTCGTCGTCGCGCATCAGCTACTTCACACCGTCAGCGTGGTGGTCGTCCTCGTCAAACGTGATCGTGTCATCGTCGACATCATCGTCGCCGGGATCGTCGTCGAGCGTCAGCGCGTTCCGATCCGCCTCGTCGCGATCCGCCTCGTCGCGATCCGCCTCGTCGCGATCGTCGGGGGCCGTGCCATCGGCCTGCGACGACTGGGCCTCGGCCGACCGGACCTCGCGGATGCGCGTAGCGGCGCCGGCATAGACGGAGCGGACCGCCGGATTCGATTTGTGCTCATCCGCACGGTGCTCGAGCAGCGGGATCAACGCCATGATGGCGTCGAGGTCCGCGTCGGCATCACCGTCGCTGGCGATCGCGAGCAACATCGCGACGACTTCGTCGCAGCCATCGGCCATGCGGCTCGAGGTCGCCGCATCGGGCCCAGGCACTTTCGTGCCACGCGCCATCAGCGCGGCGCGTTCGCGCAACACGGCGGCGTCGGACTGGAAACGATTCACGAGATACTCGCGGGCGGTCGTCGTCATCAGCGATGGATCCTCATCGGCACGGGGGCTACTCAAGAGCAGGTCGGGGTCGCACGAGCTCAACTCAGATCAGTACGGGTGATGCCGAGTTCGTCACGCGCGGCGCGCCACGACGTCAGCCAGGCATCGGCGACAACCGCCGGCGCGATGCCAAGGCGCCCACAACGTGACACGAAGTCATCCCACCAGCCTTGTTCGAGCGCATCGATCACATCGAGCAGCTGACCGAGCGGCAACTGGCGGTCCACCATGACGTCGCGCAACGCCGGAGGTAGCGCCGTCGGCAGCGCCAACCGTTCGGACAGGATCGGCGCCGATGCGCCGAGTGCGAACTCCAGCGTCGAGAGCAAGCCGGCGATGAGACGCATGCGCGGATGCGGCGCCTCATCGAGCGCGGCGCCCACCCGTTCACACACGCGCGCGCGTCGCAGCGCGGCGAACCCGAGCTCGGCATCCTGTGCTGCATCACCGATCAGTTGCGCGGCGACGGAGACGAGTCGGTCCATGATCGCATCACGTCCGAGCATCGTGATGGCGTGCGTGATCGAGCGCGGACCGCGCACGCCAAGTGACGCCGAGCCCATCGCACGCAACAGCGACGCGGCGAGATGCGGATCGTCGTGCACGAACGTATCGAAGGACGAATCGGTGGGTCGGCCATCGGCGAACGCGGCGAGCATCGTGATCGCACGGATCACACTCTCCTCGGTCGTACGGTCTACCGGTACGCCCGCGCCGCGGGCCAACATGCGCCCGCTATAAAGCGGCACGCCGGCTTTTAGCACGCGATGGCGCGTGAGTCGGTCGTCGACGCCGCGAACGAGTGGGCGGAGTCCGGCGTCGAGCAGCACGCGCACGCGGGACTCGAGGGCGCTGGGTGGCGTGCGCGCGGCGTCGAGTACGATGGTGCTTCCCACCAACGATGGCGGCAGCGGCTCTCCGTCGGGGAAGCCCTGCAACGCGAAGTGAAAGCCGGCGCCAATGAGCCGATCAACGGCACGCCGAGTCGCCGGGTCGTCGAGCGATTCCGTGGCCAGAAGCCAGACGGCATCTGCCGACGCGAAGCGGGTGATGGCGCCTTCGCGCACGATGGCGGGAGTGATCGGCACCACGAGACTGCGGCCGGCAAGGCGGGTGAGCGCCCCCACCATGTCGACGACCAGGCGCGCGTCGCGGTCGGGATCCGATCCGCCACCGCGCGGATCGTCCGGACAGGTCGAGACCGCGTAGCCGATCACGCGATCACGACGATCGCGAATCGGCAGCAGTGAGGTCAGCATGCGCGCCGTCTCATTGCTGGCTCATTGCCGGCTCAGCGCGGCGTGCGCTCGGCGCACGCAAGGACCGAATTGAAAAAGGCGGGCTCACCGGTGACGTCGCGCACGACGTACGGAGTGAGCCACTCCGGCAGTGCCGGGTGGTCGTCGAGGCCCGAGAGTTCCACTTCGGCGAGCACGAGATCACGATCGAGAAACACGTCAATTTCCCACGCATACCCGGCGTCAGGCACGACATGCCGTTGCTTGCGTACGCGCGCTGCGGCCGTGAGGGGCCACATTGCGTCGAAGAGCGCGCGGCTCGTGCCCTCGTCGATCTCGACACGTGCCTGTGCAGGGCCAAGCTTCACGTTGCGCCAGCACGTTACCGTCCCATCCGGGTTCGTGGATCGACGCAACCGTTCGCGCAAGGCGTTGCCCGGGAGCCAGCCCTGCTCGATCAACGTGGGTGGAACAGCGGCGGCCACGGGCGGCACGCGCGTGAGGAGATACTTGCGCTCGATCTCGAGTGGCACGCCGGCTTCAGTGGCCGGTGCGCTGTCGCGCCGAAGTTCGACGACGGCCATCTCGAGGGATTGCATCACACTGTCAATGCGCGCGCACCAGTCGAGCGTAAAGGCCTCGTAATGCGCGAGCGCAACCGCCCCCAAGTCGCGATGCAACGCGGGAAGTTTTGACTTGAGCGCCCGCTCGGCCAACAGATCGGCATCGCGTACTGCGCCCAGCAGATCCTGACCGCGGGTGGCGAGCTCGTACCACGCGCCGAGCGCGGGACGAGACTTGGCAAAGGGCGCGAGCATGGCCCGCTGCCGCTTGAGGCGAATGCGCACACGGTGCATCGCATCACGCGAGTCGACACTGGTCACACTTTCGAGATCACGGCGTAATCGCGCCGACGCTCGCTCCACACGCGTCGCGAGATGTCGCGCGAACGGTGTGGGCGTGGCCGGCATGCCCACGCGGTGTAACAGCAGATAGGTGGAGAGGCGCGCGACAAGTCGATCCACGATCGGATCGAAATGCTTCTCGAAGGCGCGAGTGACGGCCACCGGGGAGCGTGTCGCGCGGCGGTCGAGGATGGTGCGCAGGCGTAGCGCTTCGTTACGGGCGATGGCAGGGAGCTGCTCCATCTCCGCGTCCAGCCACGAGCGCTGCACATCGGCATCCCGGACCGCGTTCGTGGCCTGTCCGAGCGCCCGCAGTGACCGCAGAGTACGGCGGTCCACGGCGCCATCCAGTGCGCTCTCGTGCTCACGGAGCACCGCACGCAGCCGTCGCAACGCGACGCGGGCGCGATGCAGCGTTTCCGCTTCGGTTCCCGTGGGCTCCGGAGCGCCGGTGAGCAGCGCGCTTTGGCCAGGCTCGATGGCGCGCGGCGACGCCGTGGTCAACGCGGGCTGCCATTGGGCGCGCGCTTCACAAAGCTGCTCGAGCCAATGGAGCGCGACCAGGCGAGCGCCTTCCTGTGCCGGACGGCGAAGCGCCTCCGGCAGCAGGCGACGCAGCTCGGTGGCCGTCAGGAGCGAACCGTCAGGCATCGTTGTCATCGTGGTCGTCGCTCGCCTCGACATGCACGTGCGCGGTGCCGTCGTCGTCGTAGCTCACGGATACGAGCCACGGCCGACAGCAGACCTGACAGTCCTCGATGTATTGCTGATGCGTGCCGGAGCCCGGATCGAGGGTGAT
>JBBQAK010000228.1:0-6452 GCA_038316215.1 Gemmatimonadales bacterium
GGGTCGCGTTACGCGGATGCACAACGAACATGCCCATCAAGCCGAGTCCCTGCTGCACCATTTCGTCGTGGTGCGTGTGGTACATGAAGGTGCCGTGGTGCGGTAAATCGAACTCGTACTTGAACGTCGCGTTCACCGGAATCGGCGGTTGGCTCAGCCCGGACACGCCATCCATGCCGGCGGGCAGCACGATGCCATGCCAATGGATGGTGGTCGGTGCTGGCAGATGGTTCGTGACGTAAATACGGACGCGATCCCCTTGCACGGCTTCGATGGTCGGCCCGGGCGTGCTCCCGTTGTAGCCCCAGCATTCCGACTCGAGCCCCGACGAAAACGCATGCTTGGTGATGCCGGCCGTCAGATGAAACACCTTGACGCCATTCACCACATTGAACGGGAGTGTCGTGCCGTTGGGCGTAATTACCGGCGTGTAATCTCGGCCCGGCTTGCCCGGAGGCAGACGAGAGCCGGTGATGGCGGCGTTGCGCGCGGTCGTCGCGGGTTTCGCCGCGAGCGGCTTGGGGGCGACGGGTGGTGCATGCTGATGGTCTTGTGCCGCGCCAGCGATCGGCGTCAACGCGACGGCACCACCAGCCATGGCCGCCACGCCATGGCGCATCATGTCGCGACGCGACATGTTCGGCGTGTCGGACATGTCGTCGGGTCCCGGTTGGCTGCTCATGGCGTATTCGGTGCGGGAAGTGGACCACCGGTGGCGCGTTCCAACTCGGCACGGGCGAACCAATAGTCACGCAGGGCGTCGAGATACATCTGGCCCGCGTCAATCTCCATCTGTCGTGCCTGCAACAGCGCAAACACCGGCAAGGCCATAGCGTTTGTCTGCAACTGTGATTCGGTCACCACGCGCCGCCGGGCGGGCAATACCACGGTGCGGATCTGCAGCGCGCGCCGTTGCGCCGTTTCCAGATGCGCCAGCGCGCTGCGCACCTCGGCATGCGCGTTCACCACGAGCGCATCATGGGTGGCGACGCGTTGCGCGAGTACCGAGCGCGCCCGCGCCACGGCGGCGCCACCTCGGTCAAACAGCGGCAGCGTCACCGACGCGGTGGGGCCCACGAATTGGCCATCAGGATCGCGTTCGAAACTGGCTCCAATCGTGCCGTCGGGAAGCAGGCGGAAGCGGCGGCTCAGGCCAACCGCCTGCGCGGCGGCTTCGGCGCCTTCGCGTGCTGACGCAATGTCCATGCGACGCGACAGCGCGAGCGAGTCCACGATCGCCAAC
This sequence comes from Gemmatimonadales bacterium, assembly GCA_038316215.1. GTDB lineage: Bacteria > Gemmatimonadota > Gemmatimonadetes > Gemmatimonadales > Gemmatimonadaceae > Gemmatimonas. Next base: position 1,244 of record JBBQAK010000228.1, read on the forward strand.
GACCACATATCGCGACTTGCATCTTCAAGCAGCGGACCAATGGTCCACGCGGTATCGCGCACGCCGGCGCCCATGAGTCGGCCAAGCTCGGCGCGCGCCAACGCCAGCTCGGCGTCAGCCGACGCGATGCCGGTCATCGATTCAGCCGCCATGGCCTCTTCAGCCGCCACATTGAGCGTGGGCAGATTCCCGGCGTCGCGCAGCGCCGTCGCCACTCCAGCCGATGCCGCTGTGACGCGAGCCACGTTTTGACGGAGCTCCAGCATTTGTTGCGCATGTTGGACGGCCACATACGCGCGTTGGACATCGAGGACGGTACCGTACACGGCATCGGCGACGCGTTGTTCCGCGCTGCGCAGCTCGCTGGCCGCCATGCGCTTCCGGAGTGGAATCTGCAGCGCCGAAATGACGGAGAATCCCACGCCGACACCGGCCAGCCCGATCCCGCCGCCCTGTCGAAAGCCGTAGCTCCCGTTCACCGTCGGATTAGTGAGACGACTCGCCTGCCAGAGGTCGGCCGACGCAATACCGACGTCAGCGAGTATGACGCGCAGGTGGGGGCTCCGAACCAGCGCGAGACGCGCCGCCGAGTCGAGCGCCAGTGGTCCGGTCGGAATGCTGGCGAGCTGCGGCGGCACCGAGTCGAGCCGAAGGCCGGAGAATCGCGTGTCACCGCGCGCTGTCAGCGCAGTCTCCACCCCTTGCGTTCCCCGCCGGGCCGCCGCTGGGACACACGCAGCCAGCGATGCGCCGAGCGCCAGCAGGGCGATCGCAGTTTGATGACGCGTAAAATACATGCCCTCTAAGGAAGACGCGACGCCACACCCTGTCAATGGGACCGCGGGAGGAGGCCGTACCACGTGTGCCGTGGCTCATCGGGGAGACTTTACATCGTGTAAAGCTTGCGGTATCTTACCGCATATGCATCACACGCAACGTCAAGCGTTCGGTCGATGACCGTCCGTAAATCCTCCGGCGCCGCGTCGCCCAGACTGCAGGATACGGTCCGCCTGTCGGCGCACGGTCTCGCCAAAGTGCTTGGCGATCTGGAAGCGCGCATTCTGCGCGCCGTCTGGACGATCGGAACGGCCGCTACGGCGCGCGAGGTACACGACCATATCGTGGGCGCGCACGACGTGTCGCCGATCACGACCATCACGGTGTTGAACCGGCTCGTGGTCAAGCGCGTGCTCCGGCGATCCAAGCAGAACGGGTTGATTCATTTTTCGGCGCGGCTTTCCGAAGCCGAATTCGTGGCGCAGGTCTCGCGACGGGTCGTGGAGGGGATTATGTCGTTCGGTCCCGACGCGGTGGCGTCGTCGTTCGTCGATGTCGTGGCCGACCAGGATCCGGAAAAGTTGGAAGAGTTGGCGCAGTTGATTCAGCGTCGCTTGCAGGCCCGGGACGGTGGCTGAGCTGTGTGCGTATGACGGGAGCGCGTACGGCGAATGAGGGCTTCACGGCGCCGCCAGCGCCGATTGCGCATCGCGAGCAGCGGCATCGACGGGTCGTTTTGCTGTCGCTCGCGGTACTGCTGGTGCTGAGCATCAGCCCCGTCTTCGGCCATCATGTGGTACGCGCGGTCGACTGGCTTCCTGCTTCGCTCGAGCATCTCGGTCCACTCTGCATGGTGGCGCTGCACCATCTGCTGGCGCCCGTGCACGAAGGATTCCACTACGTCCTGTTATGCGGCATCGCCTATGCGGTGCATGATCGTGGTCGCGCGGCATGGCGAATGCAACACCATCTGGCCGTCCTCGATGTTACAGCGGTACCGCGCGAGGCAGCGCTGGCGCGGGTGATCGGTCGTTTGGGGTTTCCGCTTGCGCGTGTACACATGGTTGGCGGTCTGCCGAATCCGGCGTTTACCGTCGGATGGGTGACGCCACACATCTATGTATCACAGGCGCTCGCGCAGTCGTTGCCGGAACCGGAACTGGAGGCCGTGCTGGCGCACGAGGTTGCGCACGTTCGACGTCGTGATCCGCTGCGCCTGTTTCTGTTGCGGGGGTTGGCCAATACCCTCTTCTGGTTGCCAGCCATTCGTCGATTGGTAGAAGATCTTGCTGACGAAGCAGAGATCGCCGCTGACGATGCAGTGGCACCGGCGCTTCGCTTGGCGCTGGCGTCGGCTATGCTGCGGGTTGCTCGCGCGCGCGGCGACGTCGTCGAGCCTGCGATCGGATTTCGTCAGGACCACATGATGGAACGCCGCATCCGGCGATTGGCAGGCGAGGCGCCACTGGTGGTCTCGCACGTGTCTCGCAAATCGATCGCGGCGGCCGCCGTTGCACTGCTGGCGGTATGGGCGTCCGGCGTTATGGTGTTGCATCCGCTTCCTGATATGTCGCCGAGTGCTGGTCTGCCTGCCTCAGGCGCGCATTGTGGTCATACCTCGAAATCGGCGTGGAGCCATTTGTTTTGCGAGGGCGCGCTGCGGGCCGAGATTCACTGCTCGATGCCGGACGCTGCCGACGAAAGGTCTATTTGAGGTGTAGTACGTGGTGGACAACGCCGGTGCCTTTTCTCAACAGGAGACTTGCTCGATGCTTTCTCGTTATTCCGGAGTGATGCTCTTTGCCGCCGCCATGCTGGCACCGATCAGTCGCGCGAGCGCGCACCCCAAGCTGCTCAGCGCGACACCGTCGGTAAATGGCCGTGTGGCGTCGGCGCCAACCCTGTTGTCACTCACGTTCAATGAAACGATCACGTCGGCGCTGAGTGCGGTGACGGTCGTGGATGCCGCGCAACACGCGGTGACGCTCGACAAGGTGCAGTCTGAAGCGAAGGATCCTGCCACGCTCGTGGCCAAGGTCACCGGCGCCATGCCGCCGGGTCGCTATACCGTACGATGGCAGGCGGCAGGAAAGGATGGGCATCCCATGAAGGGGGAGTTCACGTTCGTCGTTGATGCCCCCAAGTGATGTGATGGATACGTTCGGGGTCGAATCACCGGTGTACGTGATGATTCGACTCTTAATGTATGTGGGGCTCACGATCTTTTTCGGAACACTGTCGCTACTGCGTATACTCCTACCGAGAGCGGCATTCGCGTCCGATGTACATCGCGATGGCCATCTCAACGTGCGCGCGGCGATCGCGCACCGGGCGATGCGATGGATGGGATGGTCGCTGGTCGTGCTCGTCGTGGTGACGATGCTTCGGTTAGCCGCGCAGCACGCCGCCTTCTTCGGTAGCGCGAGGTGGTCGCAAGCGACGATGGCACCGTTGCTGCTGCAGACCGTCTGGGGATCGGGCTTACTCCTCGCGATCGCCACGCTGGCGATTGCGATTGCCGGGTGGCGCGCGGTGCAATCACCGATCGTGCAGTGGCATACACCGGGATGGGTCTTGTTGATGGCGAGCGCGTGTGCGTTCGCGTGGAGCGTCGCCATGTCGGGACACCCTGCGGCGGTGGAGCACCCGTATGTGGCCATGCTGGTGGATGCTCTGCACGTGATCGGCGCTGGTGGGTGGATCGGCAGTCTGGCCCTCATGATGGGCGTGGCGATTCCTGTACTCCGCGCTGCGAACGGTCGCGCTGATCACGACGGCATTGCGCGACTGGTCGCCGCCTTCAGTCCCGTCGCATTGCGCTTTTCGGCTGTGCTCGCCGTGAGCGGTCTCATTGCGAGCTGGCGCAACCTCGGCACGGTCAACGCGCTGTGGTCGTCGGACTACGGACTGTTGTTGCTGCGAAAGTTGGTGGTCGTCGCGGTGGTCGCCGCCATCGGTGTGTACAACTGGCAGCGGGTGCTGCCGCGGCTTGGTCAAGCCATCGGTACGTCCCGCTTGCGTCGAAGTGCAGCGCTGGAGTTGGTGGCGGCGGGTGTGGTGCTGGCCTTCACGGCCGTGCTGGTCGCGACGTCTCCACCCTGATCCGACGTCCGCGACGCGATGGGGATGCGGGGAGAATGCGTTCGCCGCTGAGGTCGCTCGTCTGCGCTCTCGGGTGCGGCGTGTTTCGTCGGGCGGGATTTCCCTGACGGCGCAGCGCCAAAGGTTCTGATAGCGTGGCAGCTCACGGTTGCTACTAATCATTGATACGATATCACGGGCTAGCCACGAGTGCTCGAGTTCGGAGTCTTGCCAGTACTGCGTCGGTCGCACCGAGTTGTTCGGGGCGGTCTCGCCGTGCTGTGGCTTGGGTTATTGATATTCCGGCCATTGGCCAGTCTGACGAACCATTGCTCGGACGACATGCAGTCAGCGGCGGCCGTCAGCGACGCCAGGACTGATGGAAAGGCAATGCACCCAACGGCGCACACGCCGGGTCGGTCCGTCACACGCACCGATGAGCCGGTCGCGGCAGATCTTTCCGGCATGCCGCTGCCGACGCAACCGCTTCCGTGTCACCACGCCGCTACGGCCAGCACCTGCCATGGGTGCGCGATTGTCGTCCCGATTGCCATCGCCGTTGTGCCCATGTCGCCATCAGATGCCGACGGCCCATTTCCGTCGCTTCAGCCCTCGCGGTCGCAGGTGATTGTCGCTCCCGACGGGCGTCCCCCAAAAGTCTGACCTGAGACCACGCTCGGCACGAGTGCCGAGCGTGGCGCTGCGTTTTTCCCAGCGCGGTCCGCCCGACTTCCCGGGCGCATCAACACACCGTTCTCAGGAGTTCGGATGGCGACAAAAGCTCGTCGGCACGCAACGTCACAACGCGTGTCACGCCGCGAATCAGCGCGCGTGTCACGGTGTCGATCAATACCCCACGCAGGGATCGCGAGGTACATGCTCGCGCTGCTGCTGGCGGTACCGCTGTCTTCAGGAGCGGGCCAGTCCTCGGGCGAATCCAGTCGCCCGGCGCTGCGGCTCGACGATGTCCTGTCTGCCGTTACGCGCGTCAATCCCCGCCTCGACGTCGCCCGGGCACGGGCGCAGGCCGCGCTGAATCGAGTGCCGGGAGTGACGCGTCCGCCGGATCCGCAACTGCAGATCGGATGGATGAACTACGAACTTCCATCGTTCCGGCCAATGCAGACCCTCGGCATGACGCAGATCCAGCTCATGCAGATGATCCCGGTCCCGGGTAAGCTGCGGCTCGCTGGACAGGTCGAGGCGGCGCGTGCGCAGGCAGAAGAGATTCGCGTGGACGAGGTGGACTTCGACGTGCGCCGCCAGGCGGCGATGGCGTTTTACGAGCTGTATGCTACCGAAGGTGCGCTGCAGGTGGCATCCGAGACGCAGCGCCTGCTGGAAGACATCG
>JBBQAK010000107.1:0-9999 GCA_038316215.1 Gemmatimonadales bacterium
GAAGCGCAGCGCGGTTTATCTTATCCGTGTTCTTTCTGTGTGATCCGTGATCTCCGTGTTCTGGCTGTCGAGCGTTGCTGGCTCGGTAGCCAACAGCAACCGCAACAGCCGGAACACGGATAACACCGATTGACGGAAGCAACACGGATAAGATTCGAAGCGCAGCGCGGTTTATCTTATCCGTGTTCTTTCTGTGTGATCCGTGATCTCCGTGTTCTGGCTGTTGCGGTTCGTGTTTGCTGTTTCTTGCATGCTGTCCCCGCCCTCCACACGCATCTCAATGGCCAACCCACTCGACTTTAGCGGCAAGCTCATCGTGATCACCGGTGTTGGTCGGGCCGGTCAGGTTGGTGAGGGCGTCGCGCTCGCCTTTGCCCAGCGCGGAGCCACGCTTGCCTTGCTCGATGTGCAGCCCGCCGAGGTCGAAGCGCGCGCCGCGTGGCTGACCGCGCAGGGATTCGCCGCCACGGCCCATGTCGCCAACCTGGCCGATGCCGACGCGGCCAAGGCGGCGGCCAACGAGGTCGTGCAACGCACGCAGGCGCAGTTCGGCGGGCAGGTGCACGCCGTGATCTGCGCCGCCGGCGGCTTCGGCATGACCGGCCCCATCAGTGATGCCGACCCCGCCGCGTGGAGCAAGCAGTTCATGATCAATCTTGAGACCGCCTTCGGCGCCACGCGGGCGTTTCTGCCGGCGGTGCGTGCGGCGCAGGGGAGCTTCGTGTACTTCGGCTCCGGCTCGGCGCTGCCGGGCGGTTCGCCGAAAGGCATCGCGGCCTACGCCGCCGCCAAGAGCGGTGTACTCACCCTCATGCGTGCGGTGGCCATTGAAGAGAAGCCCAATGGAGTGCGAGCGAATGCGGTCGCTCCGACCGCGGTCCGCACCGCCTCCAACATCGCTGATATGGGCGACAAAACGGACTATGTCGAGCGCGATTCGGTGGCCGATGTCATCGCCTTCCTGGCCAGTACGCTGGCGAGAAACGTCTCGGGACAGGTCATAACGCTCGCGTAGACTGGCGCCCGTCCCGTCGGGCGGACAGCTTTCTCCCCCGATGACACTCGCTGCACGCAAGCGCCCGGCGGTGCGCGGGGTGATCCTCGATCGTTCCCTCGAGGAACTCCCGCTCTTTCGCCTGAGCGATTCCGCCGACGATACACCCGTGTCGTTCTCGACAGAGAACGGTGGGCGGTGGCGTGTCATCCCCGCGCCCGGCGATCGCCTTCCCGGCACGTTCGATCAAGACGTGTACGTCGAGCTGCTGCACCGCTACAACGAGGCTGGCTCGCCGGCGGACGGCGCCATCACCTTCACGCTGCACGCGTTCCTGCGCTCCATGGGCCGCCGCGCTGATGGCCGCACCTACGAGCAGCTGCGCGCCGCCCTTTCGCGCCTTGAACGCACCACCCTTGAATCGGTCGGGGCCTACTGGTCGGCGCAGTCGGCCCTTCAGGACATCAGCTTCACCGTGCTCAGCACGGTGTCGGTGCAACGCCGGCGGGTCGCCGATCGCGAGCAGCTGCACCTGTTCGGCAATCTGGCCGCTGGGGAACCGGGTGATGCCCGCGTGACCCTGTCGGCCACGCTGCGCGCCAATCTGGCCGCCCGCCACACCATTACGCTGTCGGCGGCGCGGTACCACGCCCTGTCGTCACCTGTGGCCCGGCGCCTCTACCGGATGCTCGAAGTCGCCCGTTCCGACGGTCGACTCTCCTGGCGCGTGTCGTTAGAACGGTTGGCCGAGCAGCTCCCGCTCACACAGCGATACCCTTCGCACCTCCAACGCGTCCTACAACCAGCGCATGAAATGCTGCTGAGCGCCGGATTGGTGAGGGATATTGCCGTTCGACAGTATGATCGGGTCTGGAGCGTGGATTACGTCCTCGGCTCCCGTCCCCGCGAAGAGACCTGACCGCCGCGTACCGGAACAGCGGCTGTCGGCAGGCGTACGTATGTTAGAGAGTTCTTCCCGGTCCCTCCTTTGAGAGCAGCCGCATGACACGCACCCGTAAGGCCGCCCTGGCCAGCTTGATCCTCCTCCCCGTGCTCGCCGGGGGCTTTGCCCTGCAGGCGCGGTCCACGCGTGGCGGAGCTCAGCTCCTCGACCAGGTGCTGACGTTCGTCGCCCTGCGTTACGTGGATACACTCGACGCGCAGCAGCTCTACGAAAAGGCCGCGCGCGGATTGGTGAAGGAGCTCAACGATCCCTACACCGAACTCTTCACCCCCAAGCAGCTCGAAGAGTTCTCGCGGAATACCAACGGGCGCTATGCCGGCATCGGCATGGAGATCTCGAAAGTTGGTGACTACGTGACCGTGAATAAGGTCTTCCCGAACTCCCCCGCCGAGGGCGGTGGTGTGCAGGAAGGTGACAAGATCATGATCATCGACACGACCAACGCCCGTGGCTTCAATACGCAGCAGGTTCAAAACAAGCTGCTCGGCCCCGTTGGCACTCCGGTCAACGTGACCTTTGGACGTATCGGCATGGGTCAGCCCATCAAGCTGAGCTTCAAGCGCGCCGAGATTCACATGCCCGCTGTGCCGTACGCCATGATGATCGACGACCGCACTGGCTACGTGCCGCTCACGCGCTTCTCTGAGCAGACCACCGAAGACATCGCCAACTCGGTGTTGGACCTGACGAAGAAGGGAGCCAAGGGCATCGTGATCGACCTGCGCGGCAATCCGGGCGGCATCCTCGACGAGGCCTTCGCGATGTCGAACCTGTTCCTGCCCAAGGGCAAGGAACTGCTGTCCGTGCGCGGCCGTGGCGACTTCCAGAAGTTCGTGGCCGAGCGTGACCCGCTCGCCCCGGTGGTTCCGCTCGTCGTGCTGGTCGACGGCGGCTCCGCCTCAGCGTCCGAGATTGTGGCCGGCGCCCTGCAGGACTACGACCGCGCGCTGGTGCTGGGCACCACGTCGTTCGGAAAGGGCCTCGTGCAGTCGGTCTACAACCTCGACGGCGGCTACGCGCTCAAGATCACGACCGGCAAGTGGTACACGCCGTCGGGACGCTCCATTCAGAAGGAGCGCAAGATCAACGCGGAGGGACAGTTCGTCGAAGTCCTCCCCGACTCCATGGAGACCGACTCCGTGCGGAAGGCGCGCCCGACCTACAAGTCGGCGAGCGGCCGCACGCTGTACGGCGGCGGTGCCATCACCCCCGACGTGATCGTCGCGCCGGATACGCTCTCCAGCGCCGAACAGGCGTTCCGTCGCGCTATCGCGCCGAGCTTCCAGAAGTACTTCAACCACATCGCCGTGATCGCCGAGGGACAGAAGGGCAAGGTGAAGACGGATTTCGTCGTGAATCCGGCGTGGCGTGAAGAGCTCTACCAGAAGCTGGTCGCCGACACGGTCAAGATCGACAAGGCGGTTTGGGACGGCGGCGCGCCGGATATCGAACGCGCCATCGAAGACCGTGTGGCCAAGATTGCCTTCGGCGATACGCTGGTCCGGCGTCGCAGCCTGAAGGACGACAATCAGCTTCGCGCCGCCATCGACCTGCTCAAGAAGGCCACCGTCCAGAAGGACGTGTTCGCCGCCGCCGGCGCCGCGCCGGTCGTCACCAAAGCCGGCGTGGCCCGTCGCAGCGGGAACTGACCGCCGCGCTCGTTGCCTGTCCGTATCTCTACTGCATTGCCACATGGGCTGAACCTCTCTACGGTTCAGCCCATGCGTATTTTTACCCCCCTCCCGATCCTTGTGGTGGTCGCCAGTCTCGCGGCGGCCTGCACACCGTCCTCGCGCTCGAGCGCCACCGCCAGCGCGGCCGTATTCGGCGACCTGATCGCCCCCGACAGCGGCGAATCCCACCTCTCGAACATCCGCCAGCTCACGAATGGCGGCGAGAACGCCGAGGCGTATTTCAGTGCCGATGGCCAGTACATCACGTTTCAGTCCACGCGCGACGGCCGCACCTGCGATCAGCAGTACGTGATGCGCCGAGACGGCTCGGGACTCACGAAGGTGTCCGTCGGTGGCAAGACCACCTGCGGATGGTTCCTGCCGGGCAGCCAGCGCCTCTTCTTCGCGTCCACGCACGCCGCTGATAGCGCGTGCCCCGTGAAGCCGGACCCGTCGCAGGGGTACGTGTGGGGCATCGATCCGTTCGACATCTACACCGTGGGCCGCGACGGCAAGGATCTCAAGCGCCTCACGAACTACGGCGTGTACACCGCCGAGGGCGTGCTCTCGCCCGACGGGAAGTCGATCGTGTTCACGTCGCTCAAAGACGGCGACCTGGACATCTACACGATGAATGTGGACGGCACCAACGTGAAGCGCCTGACCACGACGCCCGGCTACGATGGTGGCCCGTGGTGGTCGCCCGACGGCAAGAAAATCGTGTACCGCGCGTGGCACTACACCGACGCGGCCGAGCTCAAGGCGTATCAGGATTTGCTCGGCAAGCGCATGATCCGTCCCAATCGGATGGAACTGTTCGTGATGAACGCCGACGGATCGGATCAGCAGCAAATCACCACGCTCGGCGGCGCAAACTTTGGCCCCTCGTGGACGCCGGACTCGAAGCGTATCATTTTCTCCTCGAACCATCGCAATCCGAAAAGCCGCAATTTCGATCTGTTTCTCGTTAACGTTGATGGTACAGGTCTTGAGCGTCTGACCACGCACGAAGATTTCGATGGCTTCCCGATGTTCAGTCCCGACGGCAAGTCGCTGATCTGGGCCTCGAACCGACACGATGCGAAGCCGGGCGAAACGAACCTGTTCCTCGCCGACTGGAAGAACTGACCTCCTATGCCTGTCCTCATCATTTTGTTCGTTCTGGTCGCGGTCATTCTGATCGCGTCCGTCAAGATCATTGGACAGGCAGAAGTGATGGTGGTCGAGCGACTCGGTCGCTTCGATCGCATCGCACGCTCGGGGCTGAATTTTCTCATTCCGTTTATCGAGCGTCCGCGCTCGATCGACGTGCGCTTCATCGAGACCGACGTCGGTGGAGCGCGCCGGGTGATTCAAGGCGCCACCACACGTATCGATCTGCGCGAACAAGTGCTCAATTTTCCGAGCCAGCCGGTGATCACGAAAGACAACGTGACCATCGATATTGACGCCGTGATGTACTATCGCGTGGCCGATCCACAGAAGGCCACGTATTCGATTCAGAATCTGCCGTACGCCCTGGAAACGCTCACGCGCACCACGTTGCGTAACATCGTCGGCGAGATGGAGCTCGACCAAACGCTTGGTAGCCGCGACATCATCAACACGCGGATGCGTGAAGTCATCGAGGAGGCGTCGATCGGCTGGGGCGTCGACGTCACGCGTGTCGAGCTGCAGAGCATCGAACCGCCGCGCGACATTCAGCAGAGCATGGAACTGCAGATGCGCGCCGAACGCGAGCGGCGCGCGGCCGTCACGAATGCCGAAGCGGGCAAGCGCGCGGCGATTCTCGAGTCGGAAGGACAGCGCGAATCGCAGGTGCGCAAAGCCGAAGGCGAACGCGATGCGAGCGTGCTGCGGGCGCAGGGTGTGGCCGAAGCCCGCCTCACAGTCGCGAATGCCGAGGCGGAGGCTATCGTGCGCATTTCGTCGGCACTGCCGGAAGGTCAGGCGGCCATGTACATGCTGGGCCTCAAGTATCTCGAGGCATTGCCACTGCTCACGCAGGGCAAAGGCTCTACGATCTTCCTGCCTGCAGAGGCCAGCGGCGTCATGGGCGCGCTGGGTGGATTGCGCGAGCTGTTGAACGCGACCACTCGCAACAACGACAGCGCCGCCGACGTGCCACGTTCCGCCGGGACGCGCAGCGCGGCGTCAACCGGCCTCGGCTATCCTGACGTGCCGAAGTCGTTGACCGACGGTGGCACGACGTGATATCGCAGGAGCGCGCGGAACGTATTGCGCGCGCCCATGCGTGTATCAGGTGCCAAGAATATACGTATCGCAAGATCAGCGTCCGCGCCGCTCCGCAGTCGTTACGTGCGGAGTTCGGCGAGGAGTGGCACGCGTCGCTGACGTGCGGCGTGTGCGGCACGGAGCAAGAACTTGGTATCGCCGGGGATGGCGACGTGATATACGCCGCGTGAGAGGTCGTTTCACGGCTGCCGCTGTTTCGGTGTCCAGCACGACCTTCGAGAGGGCGGGCGGCTCGATTACCCTCAGAACCACGACGTAGCGATCTGCCACGACAACGAACCGGTCGCTAGTTGTGTGGCGTGGCCGACCGCCGCGCGGCAGCCAACGGCGGATTCGTGAAAGGCGATGTCACGCGCGCTTCCGGAACCCCCAGAGAAGGAGAGCAGAAGCGAGCAGCATCGCCAGAGCCACGCTGCCGAAGCCGAATGTGACGAGCGCTTCCTGCCACTGCTGACCCCTGTGCGTTCCTGCCGCCAACGGCGTCAACGCGGCCGTGCCCAGTGCGGCAGCGACCGTAGTGGACGTCCAATTCGCATAGGCGCCATACAGCGCGGTGCCGAAAGCAGCCTTCGCGACCCGAGGCGAGAGTCGGGCACGGGGCCAGGCGGAGCCGAGGGCGAGCAGGAAGGTACCGTTCATGAGGCCCTCGAGGTGAGCGGAGAGGCCCATGCGCGGATTCGCGACCAGCGGAACGACAAGGCCAGTCACAAGGCCGAGCAGGAACAGAAGCATGCCGTGCCAGTAAAGGCGCCGAGGTGTGTCTTCCATGCCGTTGGGGTCTCCTCGCGAGTGCCAAACCGTGTTCGTGGAGCGACGGACAACAGACCTGACCGAGATTCTAACGGTGGCTGTTCGGAGGGCCTCGCTTCGAGCAACGGGCAGGCAGCGACGCGCCGAACCTGGCGTTCAGTTGCAAGCGCATCAAATCGCTGTGGCGGCGCAGCCGCCACGCCCATCGTGCGATTGCCAGCGTCAACCCTCTGTGAGGCGGCGTCCGGTGCTGTCTGGCACACGAACAGCAAGGGCAGCCACGAGGATAATCCCGGTACTGAGCGTCAAAGCCCAAGCGGTCCAATCAAGCGCGTGCCAGCGCGCTGCGGTAGCACGCAATGCATCGTTAACGGTATCGCTGTATCCGACCGCAAGGACCGCCTCCTGAACCGGGCCCATGATGAACACGGTGAACATGCCGCCGGCGATGAACAGGGCCAAGGCGGTCAAGAGAAGGCGACGCCTTGGCGTCCGCCAGTTGCCCGCCAGCGCGACGAGGAGCAGAAAGAACGTCACCGCCGGCATCACTTCCCAGAACGGACCACTGTTGTATCCGTACTCGCCGGCGTACATCGCCAGTGACCGGGGTGGCGCTGCCGTAACCGTTCCCACGACGACCGCGATCGCGAAGAGTTGGGCGCCTGCCTGGAGGAGAGCGCCGACGACGGCTGGGATCAGCGAGAGATTCGCAATAGTCGGAGTTCTCATGGAGGTCTTTGCGAGTTGTGGCATTTTCAGTGTGGAACGCCGCATGGCGCGTTGATCTGCTGCCGCGCGCTCTACAAAGTGCGGACGGAGGGGCGACGTGCGCCAGCACGGCGACCGCTTGCCGCACACGTCGTGCGCTGTCGGCAGCCACGTCTCGTTAGCCAGCCGGTGGCAATGCCCGTCATGCTGGTGTCTTGCGGCAGGTCCCATCTTCCGTCCGACCGCTGATCAGTGGTCGAAGCAGCCGCCACCCCTGGGCTGCGTCGCGAACGAAGAGGTACGCCCGCTCGCTCCGCCACCAGTTCATGTGGGACTGAATCCGCGGGTCGCAGAACGCTGATTCGATGCCGACCACAGCGCTATCTCCACGCCACTCCAGGCTCGTTAGGCGATGGGTGAGGGTGACGGCGTGCGCATCAGTCGACGCGCCGCTGCTCGTCGTGTCATACGCCGGCCATGCCGAACGTAGAGCCGCCACGAAGGCGCTGTCAGCACGTTGACCGAGCAAGCCCGGCCGCATCGTCGGTCGTGGCGTACCAGCCCCTGCGTCACGCTTGGCAGCGATCATAACGCCAACGCCTGCGCTCAATGCGACCGTGTCCGCCGCCGTCTGAGCCGACGCGACTCGACACACGACCATCAGTGCCACAAATCCGAAGGCTGCACACGTTCTCATTTGAACTATCCTCATGATTGGCTTGTGCTGGCCGGCTGTGAGCAGGGCACGGAGCGTATCGCCCGTGACGCACGGCATGACGTAGTGGAGATGGCCCTCGAGCCAGCCGCTGTCGAATAATGGGATGATGGTGGGATGCACGTGGCGTGCGGTGAGCCGGATCTCTTGCTCGAAGCGACCCTGCTCCTCACGAGACGTCGTGGACGCGAGCAGTTTGAGGGCAACGGCGCGATCGAGCAGGCGATCATGTGCGCGATAGACGGTCGCGGCTCCTCCCGCAGATTGGCAGAGGTCAACGGCTGGCCGCGCGCCTTCAGGTACAGGAACAGCTGCATCCGATACATGGCCGTACCCGTGAGAACGAGGTCGGTCAGGAACGCCGCGCGCGATACGCGATTGCCGTCGAAGTCGATGAACTCCGCGCGGTAGAACGTGTCCGGCACGTCTCCCAATAGCGCGGTGCACTGCTCGCCATGCGTCCCGATGATGCGAACGGCCTCGTCACGCGTACGCCCTGCAGCGCAGGTAGATATGGAGTTCAGGTACGGTCAAGACCATGAGGCAACCGGCAGGAGAAACTCGGCACTCACGCAACATCGGGGCGAGCTCACCGGTCTGCGAGGGCAGGCCTTAGCCGAGTTGCGATGCGGGCGCATCATGGTGAAGCGGTGGACATCAGCGCGCGCAGCGAGGCCACCGATGATCGCGTGTCTGCTCCGGCGCACGTGAGACACCGGACGCGCAACACTAGAGGCGCCCCGAGCGCATGGCTTCCTCAACCCAGGTGCCGTACTCCGCCTGCATGCATGTCGCACACGGTCGGTAGCCGGCCGCGATAGCGGTCGCCTCGTCCGCGAAGAAGACGCGATGCTTCGCGTATCCCGTGGGCAGCGAGCCGACCGCGCTCCGGCAGCCGAGACGCCCATAGATCTTCCGCCGGCGGTTCCCGCCAAGCGTGCCGGGTACCGCACTCAGCACTTCCTGTCCGTCGGGGCCAATCAGTTTGTATTGTTTTCCGATCATGGCCGAAAGATGAGACGGTGCTCGGTCGGTGTCTAACGCGTTGCGTTCTCCTTCAACGCTCAAAACAAAATGCGGCCGGACGGGCGACGTGCGCCAGCCCGGCGACCGCCTGCCTCACACCGCACCGCACACCGCGCCGCGCTGCCACCGGCAACGGTTGGTCATCGTGCCGTTCGCGGGCACGCGGCAATGGCTTCCGCCGAGCCAAGAATCCGCGGCCACGAGTTCGTCACGCCGGCGTTGAACGGGGAGCACATCGGCCTCGAAGAAGTACGTGAGGGCCATCGCTCAAGAAAGACGGTTAACGATGTCCCCGGGCAAAGTGTCACCTATCTCTCCGACTGTTCATCACGGACTTACTTGGAGTCGAAGCTCCCCTCGGTATTCGATGCCCTGCAGGCGCTGGTGTGCGATCAGACGGGTTACTCCCGCCGAGCGCGCGATCACGACGCCTGTCGTGCTGCCCACCGTTGCGACCTCTGGATTATCGATGCTATAGGTGAATCCACCCTTTACCAAGTTGATGCAGCGGCTCGGCCCGTCCGACACCGAGCCCTGTGCTCGGAACTGTCGCTCCTCTGCAATTCGCATCTGAGCTTCACTCGAGGAGAACGCGTTCAGGCGCGCACATTGGCGATCGTCGGCAGATGCGGTGAGTGCTTGGCAACCAGTACCGAGTAGCGCAATCACGGCGGTGAAGAAACGGCATTTGATCATGCGCGACCTTCAAGAGAACAATGGTCGTTGCGGTACCAGCTGATATGGCGGCATTGCGAATGAGAGAGGAGAACTATGATTCAGCTGCTTGAGTCTACTTAACGCCCACGCTCTGCCGCAGCGCTCCAAACAAAATGCGGCCGGACGGGCGACTTGCGCCTGCTCGGCGCCCGCCTGCCGCACACCGCACCGCGCTGCCAGCAGCAACGGTTCGTTA
>JBBQAK010000174.1:0-7998 GCA_038316215.1 Gemmatimonadales bacterium
TCCGTACAAGGGCGCCGTGCTCACGCAAATCACCGCGTGGTGGCTGTCACAACTGCCGGGCGTGGTCGAACATCATCTGCTCTCCGCCGACACCGACGAGATCGTGCGCGAGGTGCCGGCCCTCGCGCCGTATCGCGAGGCGCTCGCCGGCCGCAGCATGTTGTGTGTACGCGCTGAGGTGGTGCCCATCGAGTGCGTGATCCGCGGCTATATCACCGGCTCGGCGTGGAAAGAGTATCAGGCGCACGGCACGCTGGCCGGCGAAGCCTTAGCCGTTGGGCTACGCGAGAGCGATCGCCTCGATCCACCAATCTTCAGCCCCGCCACCAAGGCGGAGACCGGCCACGACGAGAACATCACCATCACCAGCGTGATCGCCTCGGTCGGTGCAGAGACCGCGGCCACGCTCGAACGTCTGGCCCGTACCGTGTACGAATTCGGACGCGCCACCGCCGAACCGCGCGGTATCATCGTGGCCGATACCAAGTTCGAGTTCGGCTGGCGTGACGGGCGTTTGCTGCTGATCGATGAAGTCCTCACGCCGGACAGTTCGCGATTCTGGCCGGCCGACGGCTACGCGCCGGGGCGCGGTCAGCCGAGTTTTGACAAGCAGCCCCTGCGGGACTGGCTGGATTTAGAGCGGCGCGCGGGTCGATGGAACGGTGACGCGCCGGCCCCGACGCTACCGATCGAGGTTATTCGTGCGACCAGCCTTCGCTATCGCGACGCCTTCACTCGCCTCACGGGGGCGCCGATGGACCTGGCGCGTTTAGGACTCCCCGAGGATGCCGTTTGATGTTCGCTCGTGAGGGCTATCCGCTACTTCTCAGCGCTACCGGTCTGGCAGTGCTGACGTTCGCCGCCGCCCTGCGCGGCCGCTCGTGGCCGTTGTGGCTTGCCGGATTCGTGCTCACGCTCGTCGCCCTGTTGGTGGCATGGGCCTTCCGTACGTCAGTCGGGATGCCCGCATGAACCGTCAGGAAACACGTGGGACCGGCGCCGAGGGCACGGAGCGTCCACGCCGGCCGCGCCCGCGCGCCGCGGTCGCTCTGCCCAACGGCTTCACGCTGGCGAACCTGTTTTTCGGCATCTTCGCCATCGTCGCGGCATCGCGTGGCGATTTCGACGCCGCCGCACGATTCATTGTCTTCGGCGCGATCGCCGATACGCTTGACGGTCGCATTGCGCGTGCGACGAAGTCGGGCACGAGGTTCGGCGAAGAACTTGACTCGCTGGTCGATGCGATCTCCTTCGGTACCGCGCCGGCGTTGATCATGTATTTCGCCGTGTTCCAGAGCGCACGGTGGGAGTGGATTTTCTGTTTCTTCTTTACGGCCTGCGCGGTGATGCGTCTCGCCCGCTTCAACGTCGAGCAGGCTGGTACAAAGAATACGCACTTTACCGGGCTGCCCAGTCCCGCCGCCGGCATGACGCTCGCGACGTACTACTGGTTCAGTCAGACTCCGCTATACACCGAAACGATGATCGGGGATCTGCCTTGGCATCAGATGCTGCGGTGGGTGATGCTCGGGTTGGGTATGCTGATGATCAGCAATGTGCAGTACGCCAAAGTGCCGACGGTGAACTTCCGCACACTCAATGGCATCCTCGGATTTCTGTTGGTTGTTGGCACGTTCGTGGGCGTGATCTTCCTGCCCAAGAAGTTCTTCTTTCCCGCCTTGATGGCCTATGTGCTGTATGGCATCGGCCGCACCGTCTTTCTGGGGTTGCTCGATCGCATTCCAGGTGCGCGTGATGATGACGACGCCACCGAGAATGAGCTCGACGAACCCCTCGATCCCCGACGCCGTCGTCGACGCCGTCGTCCTTCACGACAGAACATCGCGCCGGACGCCGGTCGCGAGGAGCCCTTGGCATGACCCGTTTCCGCTGCGCCATCCACATTGTTCCGCGTCGCGGGATCCTCGATCCCCAAGGCAAGGCGGTCGCCGACGCACTCCACTCGCTCGGCTTCGCCGACGTGAGCGACGTGCGGGTCGGACGTCACGTGATCGTGGAGACTGCAGCGATGACTGCGGATGCTGCGCGCGCGCGCATCACCGAGATGTGCGAGAAGCTGCTGGCGAACCCGGTCACCGAAGACTTCGAGATCGCCTCGGTGGAGCACGCGTGAAGGCCGGTATCGTTCGCTTTCCCGGTTCGAATTGCGACGAGGATGCCTTCCACGCGATCGCGGACCACCTCGGTCAGGAAGCCGTCTATCTGTGGCACAAGGATCACGACCTCCAGAACGTGGATCTCGTCATCCTTCCGGGCGGATTCAGCTACGGGGACTACCTCCGGGCGGGCGCCATTGCCCGCTTCAGTCCGATCATGCAGGAAGTCATCGCGTTCGCGAAGCGCGGTGGGCCGGTGCTCGGCATCTGCAACGGATTTCAGATCGCCTGCGAAGCAGGACTGCTCCCCGGTGCGCTGCTCCGGAACGCGAGCTTGCGCTTCGTGAGTGCACCGGCGCACCTGCGCGTCGAATCGATCGCGACCCGCTTTACGTCGCAGTATCACATCGGCCAGGTCATCTCCATTCCCATTGCCCACGGCGACGGTCGCTATACCGCCGACGCTGACACGCTGGCCCGCCTCGAAGGCGACGGGCAGGTCGTCTTCCGCTACGTCAACGCCGCCGGCGACGCGTCGGTGTCGGCAAATCCGAACGGCTCACTACGGAATATCGCCGGCATCGTCAGCGCAGCGGGCAACGTGCTGGGCATGATGCCGCATCCGGAGCGCGCGCTCGACGCAACGCTCGGGTCAACCGACGGCGTCCCATTGTTCGCGTCAATCCTGGAATCGATGCTCGCTGAGGTGAAGGCATGACCGCCGCGTCCAACGCACGTCCCGTTGAATCACGACCGGGCGATCCGGTGATCACGCCAGCGATGGTCGCCGAACACGGCATCACGGAGTTCGAATACGAACGCCTGATGGCGATGCTCGGCCGCACGCCGACGTTTACCGAGCTTGGTGTGGTGAGCGCGCTGTGGAGTGAGCATTGCTCGTACAAGCACTCGCGCCCGATGTTGAAGACGTTACCGACCAAGGCACCGTGGGTTCTGCAGGGGCCCGGCGAGAATGCCGGTGTGATCTCCGTCGGTGACGGATGGGCCGTCGCCTTCAAGATCGAGTCGCACAATCATCCGTCGGCCGTCGAGCCGTACCAGGGCGCCGCCACCGGCGTCGGTGGCATTCTGCGCGACGTGTTCACGATGGGCGCGCGGCCGATTGCACTGCTCAACTCCCTGCGCTTTGGACCGCTCACCTCGAGTCGCGTGCGTTGGCTCTTCGCCGGCGTTGTGAAAGGCATCGGTGACTACGGCAATTGTGTCGGTGTGCCGACGGTTGGCGGCGAAGTCGTGTTCGACCCGTCGTACGAAGGCAACCCGCTTGTGAATGCGATGTGCGTCGGCCTCATGCGCGAGGACGAACTGATTACCGCCGTGGCGTCGGGCGTTGGCAACCCGATCATGGCCGTGGGCGCGCGCACCGGTCGCGATGGCATCCACGGGGCGTCGTTCGCCTCCGAAGATCTTTCGGCGTCGAGCGAAGCCAAGCGGCCCATGGTGCAGGTCGGCGATCCGTTCACCGAGAAGTTGTTGCTGGAAGCGTCACTCGAGCTGATTCGCAGCGGACACATCGTCGCGATTCAGGACATGGGCGCGGCCGGTCTCACGTCGTCGTCAGCCGAGATGGCTGAGCGCGGCGATGTCGGCGTCACGATCGACGTCACGAAGGTGCCGGTGCGCGAACAGGGCATGACGCCGTATGAGATTCTGCTGTCGGAATCGCAGGAGCGGATGCTCGTTGTTGCGAAGCTCGGGCATGAAGACGATGTGCGTGCGATTCTGGCCAAGTGGGACCTCGAGGCCGCCGTGATCGGTGAAGTCATCGCGGAACCGGTATACCGCGTGACCGAAGGCGACCGCGTGGTCGCGGAGTTCCCTGGTTCGCGTTTGGTGACCGAGTGCCCGCAGTACGTGCTCGAGCCGAAGGAGAGCGACGCACTGATCGCGGCGCGCGCACGCTCGGCGCACGCGGTGGCTGCGCTCGAGGAGGAGCGCGATCATGCGTGGACGCTGGAGCGCCTGCTCTCGTCACCGACGATCGCGAGCAAGAAGTGGGTGTGGCAGCAGTACGACTCCACGGTGCGTACGAGCACGATGCGCGGTCCCGGCAGCGATGCCGCCGTGGTGAAGCTCCGCGGCACCGACAAGGCCATCGCGCTCTGCATCGATGGCAACGGCCGACATGTGGCGCTGTCGCCGCGCAACGGCGGTCGTGCGGCCGTCTCCGAGGCCGCGCGCAATGTCGCGTGCACCGGGGCGCGACCAATGGCCATTACCAACAACCTCAACTTCGGCAATCCGAAGAAGCCGGAAGTGTACTTCCAGTTGAGCGAAGCGATTGCCGGCATGGGCGAGGCCTGCACCGTGCTCGAGACGCCGGTGACCGGCGGCAACGTGTCGCTCTATAACGAGAATCCGCGAGGGGCCATTCATCCGACCCCCACGATCGGTATGGTGGGGCTCATCGAATCGCTTTCCCATGTCACGCCATCGGGATTCCAGGTGGCCGGCGACGCCATCGTGCTTTTGGGCGACTGCACCGATGAACTCGGGGCGAGTGAGTACCTGCTGGAAATTCACGGGCTGACGATCGGGGAGCCGCCCATCTGTGATCCGACGCGCGAACGTGCGCTGATCGACGCGCTCCTGGAAGCGATCCGTGACGGCGTAGTCCGCTCGGCGCATGACTGCAGCGATGGCGGACTGGCCGTGGCACTCGCCGAGTGCGCCATGGCCGATCGCGACCGGATGTTCGGCTTCACCGCCGACCTCTCGGCATGGGCCACCCTGCCCCATCGTGCGCTACTGTTCGGTGAGGCGCATGGACGCATCATCGTGTCGACGGCGGATAGCGCCGCGGTGCTTGAGATTGCGCAGCGCCACGGCGTGCCCTCGCGTGTGATCGGCAGCGTGACGGTCGCTGACAGCGGCGCGCACTTCACGATTTCGGACGATACCTTCTCGGCGCCGATGGCGTGGCTCGCGAAGGCGTTTCATGAGGCGATTCCGCTCGCGATGGATGGCGAGACGCCGGCTGAGCATGCGGTGGTCTCATCGCACGCTCCTACCAACGACTGATCGGGAGTTTTCCCATGTGTGGTATTTTCGGCGTCTACGGAGTTCGGGACGCAGCAGCACTCACGCAACTCGGGCTGTACTCGCTGCAGCATCGCGGTCAGGAGTCGGCGGGCATCGTTGCCGTCGATGACGCGCGGCACGCCCGTGTCAGCCGTGCGATGGGACTCGTGTCGGAAGGCTTCGGAGACGACGAGATGGACGCGCTGCGCGGATCGATCGCCATCGGTCACACGCGGTACAGTACCGCCGGCGCGTCGGCGATCGAGAACGCGCAACCGATTCTTGCCCGCGTGCGCCGCAGCCACATCGCCCTTGCGCACAATGGCAATCTGACCAACGCCGTGGAACTGCGCCGCGACCTCGAAGACGACGGCGCGATCTTCTCGTCCACCATGGACTCCGAGGCGATCGTCCACCGGATTGCCCGGGCCCATGGCGCGACACCGGAGGCCCGCGTAGCGGAGGCACTGCAAGGCATCGAAGGTGCGTACTGCCTCCTGATTGTGCTCGACGAAACGGTCCTCGTCGCGCGTGATCCGCACGGATGGCGTCCGCTCGTGATAGGTCGGCTCGGCGACGGTTGGGTGTTTGCCTCGGAAACGTGCGCGCTCGATATCGTCGGTGCCGCGTACGAACGGGAAGTGCAGCCGGGTGAGATCATCGCTGTCGATGCGCAAGGACTGCGATCGGTGCATTCGCTACCGCCGGCCCCGATCCATCGCTGCGTGTTCGAACATGTGTACTTCGCCCGTCCCGACAGCGCCGTGTTCAGTGGCTCCGTCGACCGGTCCCGTCGTGCGCTCGGTCGCCAGTTAGCGCGCGAATGCCCAGCACCGGGTGCCGACATCGTGTTCGCGGTGCCCGACTCTTCAAACTCGGCCGCCCTCGGTTTCGCCGACGAGTCAGGCACGTCGTACGAATTAGCGCTGATCCGTAATCACTACATCGGGCGTACCTTTATCCAGCCAACGCAGGCCGGCCGTGATGCGAAAGTGAAGGTGAAATACAATCCGGTGCGTGAACTGCTGGAAGGCAAGAGCGTGGTGATGGTTGACGACTCGATCGTGCGTGGCACCACCACACGCGGGTTAGTCTCGTTGGTGCGCGCCGCCGGTGCCCGCGAGGTGCATATGCGCGTGTCCAGCGCACCGATCATCAGCCCGTGCTACTATGGCATCGATACGCCGCGCCGTGAGGAGCTCATCGCCGCGCAGATGACGCATGATGAGCTGGTGCGGCATCTCGGCGTGGACTCGCTCGGCTATCTCTCAATCGATGGCATGTTGTCGGCGATGCCGGCGGGACCTGATGGGTATTGCCACGCCTGCTTCTCGGGACAGTACCCGACCGCGACACCGAGCGAGCCGGAGCTTTTGCGCGCCGGCGGCGCGGCGGGTCCTCGCGTCGGAATCGTTTGATTTTCGGCTCACACACTGCAAGGGAGAACTGAATGACCCGCTCCGTCTATTTCTTTGGAAACGGGAGTGCCGACGGCACGCGGGATATGAAAACGATATTGGGTGGGAAAGGCGCGAATCTCGCCGAGATGACGAATCTCGGCGTTCCCGTCCCCCCCGGCTTCACCGTTGCCGCCCATCGGTGCGTTTCGTATCTCGCCGATGGGTTGGTTGACGACGCGTTTCGCGAAGAAGTGACTCATGCACTCGTGCGTCTCGAAAACGTCAGTGGCAAGCGCTTCGGTGACGCGTCGAATCCACTGCTGGTCTCGGTCCGCTCTGGCGCCGCCGTGTCGATGCCCGGCATGATGGAAACGATCCTCAACCTCGGTCTCAACGACGAGACCGTTGAAGGATTGGCGAAGGCGAGCGGCAACGTGCGCTTCGCCTACGACTCGTATCGCCGCTTTCTGCAGATGTACGCCGACGTCGTCCTCGGCGTGCCGATCGCCAAGTTCGAGCAGTTGCTCGCCAGCAAGCGCGTCACCAGCGGGGTCGCGACAGACAGCGAGCTCAGCGCCGACGCGTTGCGCGCGCTCGTGCACGAATACCAGCAGTTGATCCGGTTCACCACGGGACACGACTTCCCGATGGATCCGCAGGTCCAACTGTGGGGCGCGATCGAAGCCGTGTGGGAATCGTGGACGCTGAAGAAGGCCATCGACTACCGGCGTGTGAACGGTATCTCACACACTCTCGGCACGGCCGTCAGTATCGTGTCGATGGTGTTCGGCAACATGGGCGACGACTCGGGCACCGGCGTCGCGTTCACCCGCGATCCGTCCACGGGCGAGCGCCGCTTCTACGGCGAGTTTCTCGTGAACGCGCAGGGCGAGGATGTGGTAGCCGGCATTCGCACGCCGCTTCATATCGACGAGATGGCGACCAAGCTGCCCGACGCCTACACCGCGCTGATGGCCACGCAGGATCGCCTCGAGAAGCATTTCCGCGACATGCAGGACATCGAGTTCACCGTCGAGCGCGGCACGCTCTATCTGCTCCAGACACGCACTGGCAAGCGCACGACGGCCGCCGCGCTTCGTATCGCGCTCGACATGGTGGACGAAGGGTTGATCACGCAGCGCGAGGCCGTCCTGCGCATGCAGCCCAATCAGCTCGATCAACTGCTCCATCCGGTCATTAGTTCGGACGTCCGCGCGACGGCCCTCGCGGTCGGCTTGCCGGCCAGCCCCGGTGCCGCCAGCGGGATGGTGGTGTTCGACCCCGATGTGGCCGAGCGTCGACACGCCGCGGGTGATCAGGTCATCCTGGTGCGCGAGGAGACCACGCCCGAAGATTTCCATGGCATCGTCGCCGCGCGTGCGGTGCTGACGGCCCGCGGCGGCATGACGAGTCACGCCGCCGTGGTCGCGCGGGGCATG
>JBBQAK010000261.1:0-5643 GCA_038316215.1 Gemmatimonadales bacterium
GGTCACAGCAGCATAGCTTTGAAGCTCGGAACGAAGCCGCGCCCAGCTCTGCTGTGCAACCGACCGAAGATTCGCGAGGACACGCTCTCTCGCCTGGGCTTCAAGGTGGATATGACAACCACTCGGCAGCGTCGAAAAGCCCTCCTCGACCCCCTTCAAAACTTCGCGGCGACTCAAGCCGGTCACCGACGAGATCAACTTGTCGAAGCGGAAATCCGATCGGTGTCGCCCAACGAAGTCGAGTACCAGGCAGCTACTCTTGTTGTCGGCAAGTCGGAGGCCGCGTCCAAGCTGCTGCTGAAACACGAGGGCGCTTTGCGTGGGCCGCAGGAAGAGGAGGGTATCGACGTTTGGAATGTCGACACCTTCGTTGTACAAGTCGACGGTGATGATCGCGCAGATCTCGCCGCGCGCGAGCTTCTGTGGGGCCTCTCGACGCTCCGCCTCACTTGAGCCGCCCGTAAGACAGGCCACCGGCAGATGCGCCTTCTCAAACTGCTCCGTCATGAAGCGCGCATGGTTCACCGACACGCAGAACACGATGGCTCGGGTATTTCGCGCAGTACCCGACAATCGATTCCACTCGCTGATGACCATGCGCGCTCGTACATGATTTCCCGTGAGTAGTTTATCCAGCGCAGCCGTCTCCCCTCCGCTGTTCCACTGGACCTCGGAGAAGTCCGTCTCGTCGTTACATCCGAAGTACTCGAACGGCGAGAGCAGCTGGAGATCGAGCGCCTGCCAGAGCCTGAGCTCGGCCGCGGGCGCGCCATCCGGTCGCGACTCAAAGTAGGTCGCGATCGGCACCCCATCGGTGCGTTCGGGCGTGGCGGTGAGACCAAGCAAGAGCTTCGGCGTCACACTGCGCGCGAGCGCATCGAACTGCGGCGCGGCGATACGATGGCACTCGTCGATCACCACGGTGTGCCAGTGCGTCGCACCAAAGCGCTCTACGATCCGCTGCGAACTCAGGCTCTGAATGCTGGCGAATAGATGGTCGAACGACTCCGGCTGCTGCCCACCAACGAGTAGCGATCCGAAGCTGTAGTCGCGAAGCACGGCACGGTACGTCTGCAGCGCTTGCGACAGCAGTTCCTCTCGGTGCGCGACAAAGAGCAGGCGGGGTCGAGAGCCAGTGGCTGCCACCTGCGCTTTGTAGTCGAGTGCGGCCATGACGGTCTTACCGGTGCCGGTGGCCGCAACGAGCAGGTTGCGGGTTCGACCGTGCTCCCGTTCGAAGGCAAGCTGCTCGAGGATGTCCGACTGATACTGTTTCGCAGAAATGTCGAACAAGACTGGTACGCCGCTGTCCGAGTGCGATGACTCTTTCGACAGGGCACGGGCTAGCGTCCGCGAGCACTCCGCATCATTCGGATCGTACCGGGTAAACTCGTTGTCCTCCCAGAGTGTCTCGAAGTGCGCCTTCGCACGGTCGTAGATGACGCGCTGGGTGTGCTCAGTGAGTTTGACGGTCCATTCCAGCCCACCGAGCAGTGCCGCGCCAGACAGATTCGCGCTGCCGATATATGCAGCGCCGAATCCAGTCGCGCGGTGGAAGATCCACGCCTTGGCGTGCAGCCGCGTGCGTCGCCCGTCCAGTGAGATCTTCACTTCACAGCCGGTCAGTCGCGCGAGCATGTCCAGCGCCGCTTGCTCTGTCGCGCCCGTATAGGTCGTAGTCAGTACGCGGATGTGCGTTCTCCCAACGCCGCTCGCATCGGCCGCCGTGACGCGCTGCAGTACATCCATCAGCTTGCGCACACCCGACACCGTGATGAAGCTGACCAGAATGTCGATCTGGTCGCAGTCAGCGGCCTCACGCTGGATTTCATGGTACAGCGAGGGCGTCGCTTTTGCGGCGGTGAACAGCCACGGCGCCGCCAGTCCGGTCGCTGGCAACTGCGCGACCTCGCCTCCGGCGCGAATAGCGCGTAGACGGCGGGCCGGACGCTGTGGCAGCGTGATCGCATCGCGTATGTCACCGCTCGCCTGGCTGCGAAGGTGCGCGAGCACGCCGTTCACGAGTTCGAGCTGCCTGAGCAGTGCATCCCGTGGATCGGTGGCAAACGACTCGAGCAGGCGCGACAGGGTACTGGCCATAAGATCGAGCAGCGGACCCGTCGCCTCTTCGCTGGCGAGTTCGTCGATCTGCGCAGCGCTGCCCGCTGCCCGGAGACGCTCCGCCAACGCATCGGTGATGAGTTGATCGTACAGGCCAATGGGCAAGCTCATTCAACGTACCCGAGAAAGTTCACAAACCGGGCGTCGCTTGGTGCGAGTGCGTACGTCGCCAGCTCTGGCGGCGATACCCAAGCGAGTGCCGCATGCTCCAAGCACACCGGCTCGCCGAGAATATCGACGGGGATAAATACGACCATGAAGGGCGAGCCGGGATCCGACGCCGAGAACAGTACGTTTCCCGCAGCCACCACCTCCACGCCAAGCTCTTCTGCGAGTTCCCGGGTAATCGCCTGAGTGTCTGACTCGCCGTCTTCACACTTGCCGCCGGGGAATTCCCAGAGTCCACCATGGCGCTTGTGGGCCGGTCGCTGGCACACAAGCAGCCGATCACCATCGCGCACGACGGCGGCAATCACACGAATGCGTTGGTCAGCCATTCCCCCGAAACTGCGGCGCGATGTGTTCAAGCGCCAGGTGCGAATCGTTCCTGGCGCTCTTCACGGCTCCCCTACTGCGTCACGCCCATCAAGTACTTGGCGTACCATCCCACGTATCGGTCGTAGCGGTCCTTCACAAAACTCGGCCGCGAAATGCCGTGGAACTGTCCGGGATACACGATCATCTGACTCGGCACGCCTAGTGACTTGAGCGCCTGATACATCTGCTCGCCGCCGGCGATGGGCACGTTGAAGTCTTTCTCGCCGCCAAGGAACATGGTGGGCGTGGTGATGCGGTCGGCGTGCCAGAAGGGATACGAGAGCTTCTCCCACAGCTTCGGATTCTTCCACGGCGCGCCGAGTTCGTTTTCGTACTGGTAGATGTACTGGTCGCTACCGTACATGGTGGTCTGCAGCGCACTGCCGGCACCACTGGTGGCCGCTTTGAAGCGTGTGGTGGTGGCAATGGTGTAGTCGGTGAGAATCCCGCCATAGCT
This sequence comes from Gemmatimonadales bacterium, assembly GCA_038316215.1. GTDB lineage: Bacteria > Gemmatimonadota > Gemmatimonadetes > Gemmatimonadales > Gemmatimonadaceae > Gemmatimonas. Next base: position 3,116 of record JBBQAK010000261.1, read on the forward strand.
CCAGCCGCCGATGCCCATGCGTGTAGTGTCCACGATGCCGGTGCTGATCACGTGATCAACACCCGCCATGAGATCCTGTACTTCTTTGTTGCCCCAATCAGCGAAGATGGCCTTCTTCCACGCCTGGCCGCGTCCTGAGCTGCCGCGATAGTTCACCGCCAGTACGAGGTAGCCGTTGGCTGCGAACAGCTCACGCTCGAACGAGAACGCGTGCTGGTCCTGACCGTTTGGACCACCGTGAATGCGGAGCATCAGCGGATACTTCTTGCTCGCGTCAAAACCGGCCGGCTTCACCAGCAGTGCACCCACGGTGAGTCCGTCCTTATTTCTAAACTGCACGTCGTCGGTGGTGCCCAGCGCCAGTGCCGTGAAGAGCGAATCGTTCACATGCGTCAGTGCGCGCAGTGCGCCATTCTCGAATGCAAACACTTCCCCGGAGCGCGTCGCGGTTGCGCTGTTCAACACCATGCGGCCGGCGCTCGACGCGTCATACGACGTGACGGCGCGTCGGCCCTCGAGTACGCGTGTCACGGTGCCGCCATTCGCCGGCACGGTTGCGAGATGCACGGCACGATCATCGCCCAACAGGAAGCGTAACGTCTTGCCGTCAGTACTCCACGACAGCCCGGTCACATCGCGATCGAGCGAGCTGGCAACGAGTCGCGTGGTGCCGCCAGCACTCGGTACGACCGCGATGGTGTTCTGCGTGTACGCCGACAGCTGCGGCTCGCTGCCTTGCAGATAGGCGATGAACTTCCCGTCGGGGCTCCACACCGGATTCGCGTCGGGCCCGCTCCATGTAGTGAGCTTGACCGGCGTCGCGCCAGCTGCCGCGTCAATCACATAGATGTCGGCGTTGTTCGCCCGGTCGGGATCGGTGCTACTGCGCTCGCTGACGAACGCCAATCGCTTACCGTCGGGAGACCAACGCACCGACTGATCGTCGAAGTCGCCAGTGGTGATTTGCACCGCCTTCTTGGTGGCGACATCAACGATGTACACATGATCGCGCAGCCGATCGAGGTAGCCCGTGTTGTCGCGCTTGAAGGCAAAGCGATCGAGCACGATTGGCTTCGGATTCTTCGATTTCACCGAGTCGGGCTTCGCGTCTTCGGGATCGGGGTCGTGCGAGACCACCGCCAAGCGCGTGCCGTCGGGCGACCACTCGTACTCGCCCACTCCGCCTTTGAGATCAGTCAGGCGTACCGCGTCGCCGCCGGCACGATCCAGCAACCACACTTGTCCGCCCTTCGACTCGTAGCGACCGGACACAAAGCTCAGATACCGATTGTCCGGGCTCCAGCGTGGATTGCTCTCGCCTTCCGGCGAGCTGGTCATCCGAATGGTGCGGGTGCCTTCGTAATTCACCATCCATACGTCGCTGTCGCTCTTGTCCTTGGCCGAGTCGACGGTGGTGACGGTGTACGCAATCCAGGCGCCGTCGGGGGAGATGCGAGCCGCACCGACGTCGCGCAGGCGATAGATGTCTGCACTGCGGATTGGGCGGGGGGATTGGGCGACTGCCGTGCTGGCGGCCGTAGCGAAGCTCGCGAGGACAAGCGCGTACTGGAACTGAGGGCGCATGGCGAAAGACACTGGATGTAGAGTGAAAATGTTGAAATGCCGACACCGCGGAAAGCACGCGCGCTGTGGGCTGGATGCTCGCGGCTTGGGGTGGTGGGCCGTGTGTCTTGGGCTTTGAGTCCAATCCGGGCCCTCCCGTGCAGCAGCGTTCGTAGGCCCCCACGCAGTTCACCCATTACCCATCACCCAGAACCCAGCACATCAAGCCAACAGCCCACAGCCAATGCCCACGGCCCTAAGCCGCCCGCGAAACGCGCGGAGCATATAGCTCCATATCCCGCCCAAGTAACAGCGTCGCCAGCACCAGCGTCGCACTGATCCAGAACGGGCTCTGCATCCCGAACGTATCGAACGCAAATCCAAGAAGGATCGGGAATCCGACGCGCGTGATCCCGCCATAGGTTTGCTGCACGCCCATGTACAATCCGCGTTCCGAGCCGGCCACGACTCGCGACAACATGGCGGTCACGCACGGGAACGTGAAGGCTGTGCCAAGCGGCAGCATCCCAACCGCCAGCGCCAGCGTGACGTAGTCACGCGAGAAGGACAGCCCGATCAATCCGACTGCGAGGAATACCACGCCGTAGCGGCTCAATCGCGCTTCGCCGAAGCGGTCGACGATCTTGCCGAGGAACAGTGCGCGCACAACGACGCTGAGCACGCCGATGTACATGAAGAAGTACCCGATCGTGTCTGCCGTGACACCGAATCGCGCGGCCAAGAACAGCGCCAGAATGGCCGTGGTGCCCTGAAAGGCGCCGATCGCAATCGCGTAGATCAGCACCAAGCGTGACGCCGGCTCGCTCGGGTGGGTGATCACGCGTAGGACCGCTTCCCGCGACCCTTTTCGCACCGGCTTCGTTCCGTCGGCGTTGTCGGCCATCGGGCGGCGGACTTCGGTGAGATACTTCGACGCGAACACGATATTGATGAGGCACAATCCC
>JBBQAK010000404.1:0-3676 GCA_038316215.1 Gemmatimonadales bacterium
ATGCGTATGCCTTCACTCCTGGCGGACTGGCGCCGGCCGGCGCAGCGGGCGTGCTGGCGATCAGTGGCAACTACAGCACGCCGAACCCGCCGGTCGGCGCGTGGGTGACGTACCACGTGAAGGACGCGCTGCCGGCGGACACCAAGCTCGTGCTCACGATCAGCGACAACGCGGGCAAAGCATGGCGTCGGTGTGAACTCGACAAGTCCGCTGGACTGCGTCGATTCACGTGGAACCTGAACGGCGATCCGGCGGCCCCAGACACGGCGGCGCTGCGGCGCGCGGCCGCGCAGTTCGGGAGACAGACCCCAGCGGGTCCGCCAGCGGGTCCGCCAGCGGGTCCCCCGGCTGCCGCGCCCGTGACGGCGCCCGCAACGACCGACAGCAGCACGCGTGCACCGCGACCGGCGCCGACCACGTTACCGCCGTGCGTGCCTCCTGCTCCACTCGGACCGGGCGGCCTCGCGGCCGGCGGTGGGTTCGGCGGTGGGTTCGGCGGCCGTGGTGGACAGGCGCAGCGTGTCCCGATGGGCGTGTATAAGGCGACCATTTCCAAGCTGGTGGGTACCACCAACACACCGATCGGACCGAGCCAGTCGTTCGCGGTGCTCTCGCTGTTGCAGTAGCCAGGTTGCGGTAACCCGGCGTCGCTCTTCGACTGCTGAACCCGATTGTCAAACCGGTTTGCTGGTCTCCGCACGTCGTTCCTGCTTGCGCTTGGGCTGTGGCTGCCCGGGCGCCAGCCGACGGCGGTCGTGCTTGCGGTACCCAGGACAGCTCCGGGAGAGCGACGGGTGGTTATCGCGCCCGCCGAGACGCTGAGCGTGAGCGGCGGAGCGGTCGGCATGATACGTGGCGACGTGATCGTGCTGCTACTCCCCGGTCCCGTGGGGTCAGCGTTCTCCATGCGTCACGTGGTGCGCGAACTGCAGTCCCGTGGGATCGAACCGCTGGTGGTCGATCCGCTCGGCATGGGCGCATCGACGCGACCGAAGGGCGCCGACTACACGCTCAGTGCACAAGCGGCGCGCGTCGGCAAGGTGCTCGAAGCAGAACTGCCGGCCGGTGTCACGGTGATCGTGGCGGCACAGGGCACCAGTGCGACAATCGCATATCATCTCGCCGCCACGGATACGGCGCGCGTGCGTGGCGTGGTGTCGCTGGCGGGTGGCCCGATCGACAGGCAGGGCACGCCGGGAGTGCGCACGGCGCTGACCTTCGCGGCGCTGCTCGACAATCCAATCGGGCGCAGTTTCGCCAAGCGTCGATTCGTAGCAGCGCTTCGCGACCAGAGCGCCGACGATCGCTGGCTCACCAATGACGTGGTGAAGCAGTACGTCGCCCCCATCGAGCACGATCTGCGTGGACTCCTGCGCACACTCGGGGCCATGCAGGCCGCGGTCGAGCCGTTCCCGATCGAGGCCCGGCTCGCGCGGATCGTGGTGCCGGTGCACCTGCTGGTCGGCGACAAAGTGTCATCGAGCGCGCCGACGGTCGCCCAAGTGCGTGTACTGCAAACGCACGTGAAGCGGTTTACCATCGACACGCTGCGCCCCGCCGGCACGATGCTGCATGAGGAACGCGCGGCGGATGTCGCGCGCGTGATCGACGAGCTGGTGCGCAGCGAGAGGGTGCGCAGCGCCCGGCGCTAACCCCTCTACTTTTTGCGCGTGCCGCTGAACGTCGCGCTGCCCTGACCGCCGAAGTCCAGATCTCCCTTGAGGTGATCGGCATCGACGATATCGCCGCTGAACGTGAAGGTTGCGCCCCCTGACGTGTTGGCGGCGAACGTGAATGTCTGACCTTTCACGACCCCCTTGAACGGCAGCGTGCCCATGCGGCCGGAGGTGTACGTGCCGGTCAGCGAATCGCCCTTCTGCGTCATCGCGACGGCCGACACGCCGGTTCCGTTTTCGGTGACGACTTCAAAGGTCCAGTTGCCGGTGAGATCTGCGGCGAGGCGCTGTGCAGCAGCGGAGATCGACGGCGACAGCGCAAGCAGCGACGCCGTGGCGACCGCGAAGACACGAGCGGGGAAATGCATGGGAGGGTTCCGTAGGTTGAGTGAGTCCGATCAGCGACGCAGGCCGGCGCCGAATGGCGCCACGCCCGGGATCGTGATCGGCAGCTGTCCGGTGATCGGCGCCTTGCCCAACAACGCACGCGCTGCCGCCCGTTGCGACAGCGACCACGGGCTCCAGGCGATCAGATGCGCTTCCGTGAGCGGTAGGCCGAGTTGCAGGTAGGGATTGTTGAACGAGACGAGCACCACGTTCCTGTTCGCCGCACGCAGGCCATTCAGCAGTTCCGGCAACCCGCGCGTGGGCACCATCGACGCGGTGTTGGTACTCGCGCCAATGTAGCTCGACACGATCACGAGATCAGCGCCACGCGCGATCGACAGGGCATTGTCGACCGAGGCCGGCAACAGCGCGGGCTCGGGGTTGATCTTGTAGGTCCCGGTACCGCCGGCCGCCGCACCCGCCGTGTTGTCGGCCACCGTTTCGGGACTGAGTGTCAGCGACAGCAGATTGGCGTACGTACCCTTGAGCTCCGCATCAAAAATGCGACCGGCGCTGAGATCCACGCGGGGCGTGACGGTGATGCTGACCACACGGCTGGCGGCCGGCATCTTGAACGGCACGAGTGTGAGCGAATCACGCACCAGGGTGATCGCCCTTTCAGCCGCCACACGGGCCGGCGCCACATTGGCGGCCACGCCCACACGGGCGCGTACACCTTCCACGCTGACAAACCGCTCCCGATCGAGACCGAATTCGTGCTTCGCCATAAGCAGCTTCTTCACCGACGCATCGATACGCGCCTCGGTGAACCGCCCCGACGCCACACCGTCTACCACGGCCTGAATCGACACTTTGGCATCACTGGGCATCAGCAGCACATCGTTGCCCGCCACCACGGCGCGCTGGGTGGCTTCCGCCATCGTCATGCTGCCCAACACGCCGTTCATGTCGAGCGCATCGGTCACCAGCAATCCCGTGAAGCCCATCTGAGTGCGCAGCAGATCGATCATCACCTTCGGGCTCAGCGTCGCCGCGATATGTGTCGTGTCGAGTGCCGGCAAATCGCCATGAAACGTCATGATGCCGCGCACGCCTGCGTCGATCGCCGCCTGAAACGGACGCAGCTCCACGCTGTCGAGTCGTGCGCGCGACACGTTCACGCGCGCGAGCTCGAGATGCGAGTTCTGTTCAGTGTCGCCATGCCCCGGGAAGTGCTTCCCCGTGGCGAGCATCCCATGCTCCTGAATACCACGCACCAAAGAGGCCCCCAGGCGGGACACGAGCGTCGGATCCTCACCGAACGACCGGGCCGCGATCACCGGGTTCTTCGGATTGTTGTTCACATCGAGCACGGGCGCGAAGGCCATGTGAATGCCCATGGCACGCCCTTCGATGGCCGTGACGCGACCCATCTCGTAGGCGAGCGCGGTATCCCGCGTGGCACCGATGCCCATCTGATACGGGAACGATGTCGCGCCGCCCAGTTCGATCGCGTTCGGTAGGAACCAGCCGCCACGCGCACGGAAGGCCGCGCCCGTCTCGAGGTCCGCGCCGACGAGCAGCGGCAGTTTCGACGCGGCCTGCAACGCATTCACCTTGGTGGCGATGTCGAGCGGCCCGCCAACGGACACGATGATGCCCCCCAGCTCCTG
>JBBQAK010000127.1:0-9376 GCA_038316215.1 Gemmatimonadales bacterium
GATGCCACACCTGCATCAGTTGATGCAGCCGGACCACGCCCGCCGAATCAGACGGGGTGGGGTCCGGCTCCGGGAACTGCGTATCCACCACCGCTGATACCGCCGGAGCTGGCGCCACCACCGTTGGCCCTGGAGCCCTAGCCGCACCGCGCGCTGGCCGGGCCGCCGTAGGCGCGGCTTTGGGCGTGTCCGGCTTCGCGACCGGCTTCGCGACCGGCTTCGCGACCGGCTTCGCGACCGGCTTCGCCGGCGGCGAGTCCGCGACCGGAGCCGGCGTACCCACACCCGAGTCCGGCGTCACCTTGAAGAAGCTGCTACTGCAGCCGGTACTCGTCGCGGCGAGGATCGCCAGCGACGCACGCGCGGCGACACGCCCGAACATCCGGGGAGTTGGCGGAATCAGCATATTGCGCAAGATACCATCGGCGCCGCTCCCTGTTGCACGATGGCTCCTTCGACGCATCGACCTCCGCATGACCGACCGCCTCTACTACACTGACGCGCGCCTCGACCGCTTCACCGCCGTCGTGGTCGACAGCACCGACGACGGCCGTCGCGTGGTACTCGACCGCACCGCGTTCTATCCCACCTCGGGTGGACAGCCGCACGACCTGGGCACATTGGGCGGTATCGCGGTCGTCGACGTGATCGAGGAGGAAGCGCGGATCACGCACTGCCTCGCTGAACCGATCGGCGTTCCCGTCGGCTCGATGCTGGTAGGACAGATCGACACCACGCGGCGTTTTGATCACATGCAACAGCACACGGGCCAGCACCTGCTTTCGGCCATGCTCACCGACGAATTCGGCTGGCCCACGGTGAGTGTACACTTTGGTGATGACACCAACACCGTCGACGTTGCGTGTGATGACTTCGACCCCACGTTGCTCGCCGCCATCGAGCGCCGCGCCAATACCCTGATTGTACAGAATCGACGCGTCACGGTGTCTTTCGAAGATGCCGCCGTCGCGACCGGACTCCGCAAACCGAGCGACCGCGATGGCGAACTGCGCATTGTGACCATCGAGGGTATCGACCGCAGTGCCTGCGGCGGGACGCATGTCGACTTCACCGGCGAGATTGGCGCGATACTCCTACGTCGAGCCGAGAAAACCAAGGGGAACACGCGCCTCGAGTTCGTGTGCGGCCAGCGCGCCGTGTCCCGTGCCAGGCTCGAGGCGGTGCTGCTCACCACGACATCACGTCTGTTGTCGGCCGCACCGCAGGATCTGCCGGGACTCGTGGAACTGCAGGTACAGCGACTGACCGAGGGAGAACGTGAGCGCAAGCGACTGGCCGCTGAACTGGCGCGCTATCAGGCAACGGCGATGTGGACAGCGTGTATCCCCGACAGCGACGGCGTGCGACGCATCGTAGTGTCAGCGTCAGGTGCAGTAAAGGAGTCCGAACCACTCGCCCAGCAGTTGGTGGCGCTCGGGTTTTGCGCGGTGCTGGTGACCAATTCCGCGTTCGGCGGGGTGTTGATGGCCACGGCGGAAGACACCGGGATCGATGCGGGGCAGCGACTCCGCACCGCGTTGCAAGCGGTTGGTGGTCGTGGTGGCGGCTCGCCCCGTCTCGCCCAAGGCGCCGTCCCCGATCCGTCGCAGATGCCGGTCGTTCTTGAGTCACTCGGCTTTGCGGGTGCCTCGCCGCTCACCTGATCGCGTCGTTCACAGTTCTCACTCAGGAGTGATCATGTCGTTGCGTCCATTGGCCTTGCTGGTGATTGCGGCGTCCGTTTCGTTGTCCACGTCGGCGAGCGCGCAGGGTATCCGATTCGGTTCGCACGCCGGACTATCGATGACCACAATTACGGAACTCGACGCCGCATTGGCATTCGGCGGTTCGTCGTTTTCGCGCACCAATCGCATCGGGGCGCAGGCGGGCGTCTTCGCCACGATTCCCGTGCGCGGTGACTGGTCGCTGCAGCCCGAGCTGAATTACACCCAGAAGGGTGTTCGCGTCGAAACCTCATTCGCACCGGTAGACGGCGGACCGGCCACCATCGATCTCACCCTCGATTATCTCGAGATCCCGGTGCTGGTGCGCCTCGACGTGGCACGCAACCGCGCGTGGCATCCGTTCGTGGCCGCCGGTCCATCAGTGGGGGTCCGCCTGCGCTGTCAGGCCGATCTCTCCACCGCCGGCGTCACGTACTCCTCCCGCTGCGGCTCGCCCGAGGGTGCACCGTACACAATCGACACACCGTTCAAGCGCACTGAGATCGCCGGGGTCGTCGGTCTTGGCGTCACCGGTCCGCTCGGCAGGCGCCGCCTGTACGCCGAGCTACGCTACGCGCGCAGCCTCGACACGATCAATGACCAGGCCGAGATCCCGCTCTCACCAAAGAACTCAGGCGTCGCCATCCTCCTTGGTCTCGGCTTCTAACCCACCGCCCTCCGTCCCTCCATGAAGATCACACGACCCGCGCCCACGGAACACGCGCCATTCGCCTCGACCTACATCGACGCGACGGCCAACGCCCTTGCTGCGATGGGTACCGACCATCTCTGGTCGCTGCTGGTCACGCAGCCGATGGCGCTGGTCGAACTGCTCGACGCCGTCGACCCCACGGTGGTCGAGTACGCATACGCCCCAGGGAAGTGGACGCTGGGCGAGTCGCTGGTGCACGTGGCCGACACGGAGCGGGTATTTGCGTACCGCCTCATGCGCATTGCCCGCGGCGACATGACACCCTTGCCCGGGTTCGACCAAGATGCGTGGGTGCCGGAAAGTCGCACGACCGGTCGGTCGCTTGACGACATTCTGACCGAAATCCAGACCGTACGTGCGGCGACGCTGACGCTGGTGAAGTCGCTCGACGACCAGGCGTGGAGCCAAGTCGGTGTCGCCAGCGGACATCCAGTCTCCCCGCGGGCGCTGGCCTGGATGATCGCCGGACACTTCGCGCACCACCTGGATCTCACCCGCGAACGGTATCTGGTTCGCTGATGGTGGCGACCAATGTCGGCCCTCGGAATCCGCTAGATTTCAGATCTGTGGCGCCCACTCCACGGGAGCGCCTCACCTGACCGACATTCCGGAGCGTTGTCCGTGTCCGCTGTGCCCGCTGCTGCTGCCGTAACCGAGACCGAGCGTCTCGCAATCGATACGATCCGTACCCTTGCCATGGACGCGGTGCAGGCTGCCGAGTCCGGGCATCCCGGTACACCGATGGCGCTCGCGCCGCTGGCTTACGCACTCTACACGCGGCATCTGCGTCACGACCCATCGGCGCCGCACTGGGCCGACCGCGACCGGTTCGTGCTTTCGGTGGGTCATGCCTCGATGTTGCTGTACGGCACATTGCACCTGTCGGGCTACGATCTTCCGTTGTCCGAGATCAAGCGCTTCCGTCAGTGGCACAGCAAAACGCCGGGCCATCCCGAAGTGCACCACACGCCGGGCGTGGAAACGACCACCGGCCCACTCGGACAGGGTGTCGCCAACGCCGTCGGCTTCGCGGTCGCCGAATCGCATCTCGCGGCCACGTTCAACCGCCCCGGTCATGACATCGTCGATCACTACACGTACTTCGTGGCCGGCGATGGCTGTCTCATGGAAGGCATCTCGCACGAAGCGGCCAGTTATGCGGGTCACTTCAAGCTCGGCAAGCTGATCGGCTTCTTCGACGACAACGGCATCACGATCGACGGCAGCACGGACTTGTCGTGCAGCGACAACGCCGGACAGCGTTTCGAATCGTACGGCTGGCAAGTGCTGCACATCGACGATGTGAATGATTTGGGCGCGATCGATGCGGCCATCGTTGCGGCGAAGGCCGACACGCACCGCCCCACGATGATCATTACCAAGACACATATCGGTTACGGCTCGCCCAGCAAGCAGGACACCGCCAAGGCGCACGGCGAACCGTTAGGTGCGGCCGAGATTGTGCTCACGAAGACGGCCTACGGTTGGCCCAGCACCGAGCCGTTCTTTGTACCCGACGCGGCGCGCGCACATTGGATCGAGCGTGTCGCCACGCGGGCCGCGTCGCATGCGGAGTGGAAGACCAAGTGGGCGGCATACGCAGCCGCGTATCCTGAGCTGGCCGCCGAGTTGATGCGTCGTAATGCGGGCATCGTGACCGCGGCGCTCGACAGCGCGTTCCCGGTGTTCGACGCCAAGAGCGGTAACGTGGCCAGTCGCGCCGCGAGCGGTGTGGTGATCAATGCGATCGCTTCGGCCGCCCCTGAGCTGATTGGTGGCAGCGCCGACCTCACGGGGTCCAATCTGACCAACGTGAAGGGCGCCACGTATTACGGGCCGTCCACGCCCGCTGGTCGCAACTTCCATTTCGGCATTCGCGAGCACGCGATGGGCGCGATCATGAACGGCATGGGACTGCACGGCGGCATCATCCCGTACGGCGGCACGGTCCTGGTGTTCAGTGATTACATGCGTCCGGCGATCCGCCTGGCCGCCCTGATGGGCGTGCAGGCGATCTATGTGTTCACGCACGATTCCATCGGCCTTGGCGAAGATGGCCCCACGCACCAGCCCGTCGAGCATCTCACCGCGCTGCGGTGCATTCCGAACTTGCTGGTGCTGCGTCCAGCTGATGCCGATGAAGTAAGCGAAGCGTGGCGCGTGGCGATCGCGCATCGAACGGGTCCGTCGGCGATCGTGCTTACGCGTCAGAAGCTATCGTACTACAACGAGCCGGCGCGGGCGCGAGCTGGTGTGCCGCATGGCGCGTATGTGGTGGCCGACACCAACGGCGTGCCGAACGTGGTGCTGATGGCGAGCGGCTCCGAAGTGGAGATCGCGCTGGCGGCGCGCGCGCAGCTGGCCGCGACGGGTGTGAACGCACGCGTGGTGAGCTGCCCCAGCCTCGAGCTGTTCGCCAAGCAGGATGCGGCGTATCACGCCAGTGTGCTGCCAATCGGCGTGCCGCGGGTGGCCGTGGAAGCCGCGCATCCGATGTCGTGGTACCAGTGGGTTGGTGACACGGGCGCGATCGTCGGTATCTCGACCTTCGGTGCCAGTGCACCGGCGCCCACGCTGTTCGAGAAGTTCGGCATCACGGCCGATAACGTGGCAAAGACTGTGACGGAGCTACTAGGCGCGTAGTCAGTTTCACATGACCCGCCTGATGGCCTTTGTTGGAGCAACTATTGGTGGATACGCCGGCTGGGCCGCCGGCGAACCGTTCGGCATGTTCACGGCATTCGTGGTGAGCATCGTGCTCACGGCGGTGGGTGGATACTACGGGCGGAAGATGGGGAAGCACTACGGCGATTAGCGGTGTCCGGTGGCTGGATCGCTGAACTGATCACGCAGAGAAAATCGAGAGGGCGCAGAGGCCGCAGAGAATACTTTCTCTGCGATCTCTGCGCCCTCTGCGTCTCTGCGTGATCGGCGCTACGTCGTCCGTTCAGCTACCCAACTTACTGCTTCGTGATCTGACCGCGGATCTCGCCGCCCGTCAACGCCGTCGTGTGAATGTTCACATACGTGAGGCCGGAGAACAGCAGCTTCTTGAGCGAGTCGCCCGACACGGTCGCCGTGATGGCGGTCGCGGCCGTGAGCACCGCGGTGCCCTTGGCCGAGCCGGCCGTCTGGCCGATGCTGAACGTCGCGCCCGGAAGTGTGTTGAAGTTGATGGTCGTGCCCGAGTTCGCACCCACCGCGGCCGGTCCGTGAATGTGTCCGTTGTTCACACCGGCGCTGAGACCCGTCCACGTCACGTCATAGATGAACACGTTCGTGGCGGTGTCGAGCGTTGCGACGAACGTGCCCGAGCCCGTCGTAGCGTTGGCGGGCACTTCGCTGGCTCCGTTCATCGTGGCTCGGAAGGTGACGATCTTGGACACGGGCGGGCTCACCGCGTCATCGTCGCTGCAGGCACCCGCGGCGAGGACGGCGGTGGCGAGCACGGCGAGTGCGAGATAACGATTCTTCATAGGCAGAACCTCGTTGGGGTTGGCATGGCAGACAGCGTGGGCGAGGGAATTCTTCCTGAGCTCGCCCTTGGCACGCGACGGCCGCTCCCTTCCCTACCCCGAGTGAACGGACAGCAGGCCGAATGGTGCCCACCAAGTCGCTGGTGTCGATCTACCGCCGTAGCGCGCGCCCCGCGAAGACATTGGCCATTTGCCGCTCCTGCACCGCCGCCTGTCCATTCACGAACACCCAGACCATCCCGCTCGACAGCTTCGTCGGCTCGAGATACGTCGCCTCATCACGTATGGTTTTCGGGTCAAAGATGATCACGTCGGCGAAGGCTCCCGCGCGCAGCACTCCGCGATCGGCGATGCGATACGTCTCTGCCACCTGCCCCGACGACGCGCGCACCATGCGCTCCATCGTGATCACCGGCTTGTCGAGCACGTAGCGACGGATCTTGCGCGGATACGTGCCATACAGCCGCGGGTGCCCACCCGACCCGTCGGAGCTGGTCATCACGTACGGATCCTTCATGAAGGTCTCGATGTCGGCCTCGGTCATGTTGAACGAGGCCACACTCATGTCGAGCCCCTCATTGATCATGGCCAGCGCCGTCTCCACCGCCGGCAGGTTCCGCTGCTCTGCGGCCTGCTTGAGCGTCAGTCCGATGTATGGCTTGGCCGCGGCACTACCAGCCGTGAGGAGCAACGTGCTGTCACCACCACGACGACGCAGGTTGTCGCGCATCTCCACCAGCATCTTTTCGCGAAGCACCGCGTCGGCAATGCGCAGTTTGAGCGAATCATTGCCGCCGGCCTGCACCCAGCGCGGGAGCAGTGCGGCGCTCAATCCGGTGCCGCTTGCCGTCCAGGGATACTGATCGGCCGTTACCACACATCCTTTCGCGCGCGCCTCGCGCATGATGCCCAGCACACTATCGGCCTTCCCCCACACATCGACACCAAGCGTCTTGATGTGCCCCACGTTCGCCGTCAGCCCCGACTCGCAGCCAATACGGATCGTCTCGCGCACGGACGCCAACAGTCCAATCGTGTACGATGATTCGTCACGCTGATGCGTGTCGTATACGCCACCGAACGGCTTCGCGGCGGAGATCACGGCGATCGCTTCTTCAGTGCTGGCGTAGCTTTGCGGTGCGTAGAACAACCCTGAGCCCACGCCGAACGCGCCTTCCTTCATCGCCTTCGTAATCAGCGTACGCATGGAGTCGATCTGCACTTTCGTGGCCGGCGCCGACGATGCACCCATCACGTTCGCACGCACGGTTCCAAAACCCACCGTGGCGTAGGCGTTGATACCGAGTCCGAGCTTTTCCGACTCGTCGAGAATGCGCTGCACATCGAACGGCCCGCGACCGTCGGGGCCAATCGTGACCGTGGTGACGCCCTGCATGAGCGACGACGCGCTCAACCGGCGCTCAGCGTTCAGTCGCGGCAAGCCTTCATACGCATGCGTATGCGGATCGATGAACCCCGGCGACACGATCCATCCTGTTGCATTGATACGACGCGCAGCCGTCGTACCGGCCGGAATGGCACCAACGAACGCAATGCGATCGCCGCGAATGCCCACGTTGGTGACTCGCCCGGGTGCGCCCGTGCCGTCGTAGACCGTCGCGCCCGTGATGAGCACGTCCACGGCACGCTGCGCCCGCAGTACGGAGCCGTACGGAAGTGCCGCGAGCAAAACACCAAACAGGGTGGCGCGACGGGCGGATGTCAGGAGAGTCATGATTCCAGAAAGTGTGAAGAGGGCCGTACGGTAGCTGTTACGCGCCGCATACCAGCGTCGCTGCCGCGAGATCTTCCAGCGCGAGTCCCACGGACTTGAACAGTGTGATCTGCGCGGCATCCGTGCGCCCGTCCTGAGTACCCCTGACCAGCTCAGAGAGCTCGGCTACGACCTGCGAACGCGCGATCACCCCGCGCGCCAGCGGACTGACCAGATCGCCGGCTTCGTTCAGTGCGCCGTCATAGCTGTCTACCACAATGCGACTCACGCGCACCACGTCGTCGTCGGCTTCGCGCATATCGGGCGTGAAGCCGCCCACGAGGTCCACGTGCGTGCCGGGCGAGAGCCAAGCGCCCTGTACGATCGGCGTGCCTGACGTGGTCGCGGCACACACGATCTGCGACGCCGCGACCGCGTTGGCCAAGGCATCGGGCTCGTCGCCGCACAAAACGACCGGCAGTCCTTCGCCGGCCAACGTGGCCGCCACCGTGGCGGCGCGAGAGGCCGAGCGTCCCCAGATTCGCACACGCGTGACCGCCGGACGCATCGCGCAATAGGCGCGCACCATATACGGGGCTAACGTGCCTGTGCCGATCACCAGTAGGTCGCTCGCGTCGCGAGGCGCCAGATACTCGGCGGCCAACACGGAGGTCGCGGCCGTACGACGCACGGTGAGCGCCTCACCGTCGAGCACAGCGCGTGGCTCCCCGGTGCGTCGGTCCAGCAGGACGTACAACGCCTGCACCGTACGGGCCACGCGGGAGTCGGGCATCACGGTCACGACCTTCACGCCGAGGGCGTCGTCGCTCCACGCCGGCATGAGGAGCAGCGAGTCCCGCTCGCTCAGCGCATGCGCGTGACGGCGCGGTACGGTGGCGCCAGCCGCGAAGGCCGCGCGCAACGCGGGTACCAATGCAGTCCACGGCAAGGCCGCGTGGACTTGTTCGGCAGAATGGTACGGCAGCATCTTGGGATTCTATGTCTCGAGACGCCAAGCGGAACCAGCAGATGAACCCTTCGATGCACGTGGTCATCATCGGTGGTGGAGTCATGGGTGCGGCCACCGCCTCCTTTCTCGCCACGCGCTACGGCATTCGCGCCACCGTCCTCGAGCGCGACCCGTCGTATGCCCGGGCGTCGAGTGCGCTGTCAGCCTGCGCCATTCGGCAGCAGTTCTCCACCGAGATCAACATCCGGATCTCGCAACAGAGCCTTTTGTTCTACCGCGACATCGGCCAGCAGCTGGCGGTGGGCGACGATGCGCCGGGTATCGGTCTTGTGGAGCCCGGGTACCTGTTTCTCGCCACGCGCGAGGGCGTGCCGGTGCTCACCGAGAATCAGGCGCTGCAGACACAGTGCGGCGCAGCCGTCGCCCTGCTCTCGCCTCTCGAGCTCGCCGGGCGTTTCCCGTGGCTGTCCACCGAACGGATTGCGCTCGGATCGCTGGGGCTGTCATCAACACTGAGCGGGGAAGGCTGGTTCGACGGCTATCGCGCGCTGCAGGCATTCCGGCATCACGCCATCGCACACGGGGCGCGGTTTCTTGAAGCCGAGGCCATCGATTTCGACACACGGGGTGGGGTGGTGCAGTCGGTGATCACGACCGCCGGCCATCGCGTTACCGCCGATGCCGTCCTTATTGCGGCTGGCGCCTGGTCGTCGACCGTGGCTGCGGCTTTGGATTTTACGCTGCCGGTTCGCGCCCGAAAGCGTGACGTGTTCTCATTGC
>JBBQAK010000341.1:0-4467 GCA_038316215.1 Gemmatimonadales bacterium
CATGCCAATGCTGGCATCACGGACCCCTCCACCCTGGTCGAGCTGGCCAGAACGGCCCGGTCGATGGGGATCACGACCACCACGATCGGCGTGGGAGAAGGCTACGACGACGATCTCCTGCGGGCCATGGCCGACGCTGGCGGCGGAAACAGCTGGTACGTGGAACGTCCCGATCAGGCGCAGGACGTGCTCGCCGAGGAGCTGGGGAATCTGTTGTCGGTCTCGGCGCAGGGGCTGTCGGTCACGCTCACGCTAGAAGACTCGGTCGCGCTGTTCGCGATGCATTCCAGCTGGCCTGTGACCCAGGTGGCCAATGCGTTCACCTTCGACCTCGGTGACCTGTATGCCAGCGAGCCCAAGCCCGTGCTGCTGGAACTGTTCGTGCCGGCCGATCGCCTCGATGCACTGGCCAGCAGCGGGGTGTCGATTGCCACGCTGGTTGTGCAGGCCGATGTGCTGCTCGATGGCGGCGGGGTGGAGCATCGCTCCATGACCCTTGGCGTCGCCGCGTCGCTCGAGACGCAGTCCACGCAGGTACCGGCGGTCGAGCACGCTGTCTTGCTCGCCCGCGCCGCCAAGGCCCGGGAGGAGGCGGCGCGCCGTCAACGCGACGGAGACGCCGACGGGGCGCACCGAGCTATGCAGATGGCATCGTTCGCGCTCTCGAGCAGCTCGCTCGCCGAGGATTCGAGCTTTGCCGACGAACTCCAAGCGCAGGTGCGCGATCTCGACGGGCTGGCGGAACGGTACGAGAGTCGCGCGTTCAGTGAGGTCGAGGCCAAGTACCAGATGCAGCGCAGCTACAATGCCCGCCGTGGGAAAAAGCAGTATGACAACGTGCTGAAGCGCGAGTCGTAACACACGGTGTAACGACGGGGAGTGTCGGGCCGTAGATTGCTCCTATGCGCCCGACACTCCTCGCCCCTTCAGCGCTGCTCTTGGCCGCGCTGATGACCCCCCACCACCAGGCGGCGCGGCTCGCGGCTCAGCCGAAGCCTGCGCCCCGCGTGGTGGTGGATGCGGCGTCGCTTGCGACCGTGACCACGCTGCTCGACATCGATCGCGCCTTCTCGAAGACGAGCAGTGATCTCTCGATGCGGGCGGCGCTCGATGCGATGTTCACCGACGGGGTGATCGCGCCGTGGCAGCGCGGCGAGATCGTGAAGGGCAAGGCGGCCGTCATTCGTGCCATGCTGCAGTCACCCGACAGCGTGGCCAAGCTGTCGTGGGCGCCCATTCGCGGCGGCGTATCAGCCGACGGTCTACACGGGTTCACCTTCGGCTATCTCGCGGCCGAACACCCCGACGGTCGCCTCGCGCACTCGAAGTACATGGCGTACTGGGTGCGTGAGCCGCGTGGGTGGCGCGTGGCCGCGTGGAAGCGTCGTCCGATCGGCGCCGCGCCGCTGGCTTCCGAACCGCAGCCGCCGTCGTTACCGCCGCGATTGGTGAAGGCGACCGCCGACAGCGACGTGATCGCGCGCTACTATCGCAGCATGGTCAACGCCGAAGTGGGCTTCTCGTCCCTTGCGCAGCGTGTGGGATTATCGCGCGCCTTCGCCGACATGGGCACAAGCGATGCCGTCAACATGGGTGGTCCGGACGATTCCCAGTTCGTGGTGGGTGCCGCCAACATCGCGCGCACCATCGCGCCGGTGAACGGTGACCAGCCGGCGACCATCACGTGGGGCGCCGACACGGCATTGGTGGCCTCGAGCGGCGATCTCGGCATCACTTTCGGCGTGATCCGCCCAAAGGTGCAGCAGGATCCCAATGCGCCGTCGCCCGGCGTCGCGTTCTTTACGATCTGGCGTCGCGTATCACCATCCGCGCCGTGGCGATACATCGCTGAATAAACGGTTCTCTCCCTCCGTACACACGGACCCCCACATGTACCGCTCTTTTTCGCACGCCGCACTCCTGCTCGCGACGCTGCCGCTGGTGGCACTATTCGTCGCCGCGCCCGCCGTGCGTGCGCAGTCGCTCTCTCCGTCGACGCTCGGGATCAGCGCACAAGTACACGGTGCGGGTGGCACCATGAACACGGCGATCTATGCCGGAGCGAGCGGGAGTGCCGCGTTCGGCTTCGGCGCCGAAGTGTCCTATGGTGCCACGCCACGGATGTCGCTCGTGGGCCGACTGGCGCGCCTTGCGTCGAAATCGGGGATCGTCACCGAGACCACCGACTACGCGATCGTTCAAGGTGATCTTGGTTTGCGCTGGATGCAGTCGCCGGGTGCTCGAGTGCGTCCGTTCGCCGAGGCTGGCCTCGCGCTTCGGCGGCTGGCGTTCCAGTACGCCGACACGGTCGGCGTGATGAACGACTTTACGGCCTTCAACGGTGGCGCCACGGTCAGCGTGGGCGTGATGATGTTTCGGACGGACAGGATGTCGGTGGACGCGGCAGGCACGTACACCAGCGGCAACTTCAGCACCTGGAAGGTGAACGGAAAGCCGGAATCGCTGGCGCCGATGTCGTCCGAGATGCTCGGTGTTCGTGTCGGCGTGCGTTACTGGTTCAAGAAGTAGCGCGGCTCCGGGCACGGTCGAGGAACGCACGCATGCGCGCATTCCGCTCGTCGCTCGATGCCAGATCGCGAAATGACGTGTGCTCGGCGCGTATTCCGTCGCTGAGCGGGGTCTCGTAGGAATCGAGGACAGCCTGCCGCGCCAGTCGAGTGGCGGTGCGCGGGTGCGAGGCAACGCGGTGCGCGAGTTCGGTGGCTCGCGCCAGGGCGCCGCCGGCCGGCACCACCTCCGAGACGATACCCGCCTGTAACGCCTGTTGCGCGTCGATGGCGTCGCCGGTAAGCACCAGTTGCATCGTCATCGACTTACCGACGCTTCGTGCCAGCCGTTGTGTACCACCCGCTCCCGGCATCCAGCCCAGGGTGATTTCCGGTTGGCCAAATCGCGCGGCGGCCCCCGCGATGGCGATATCGCAACTCAACACCAGTTCGTTGCCGCCGCCGAAGGCTACGCCTTCCACGGCGGCGATCATGGGACACCCTGAACGCCAGATACGCTGCCAGGCCATCGTGCGCGGATGGTCAGCGAGCGCTGGTCCATCAAGCGTGAGCATTTCGGGAATGTCGGCACCCGCCGCAAACGCATGCGCATTTCCCGCCAGCACAATGCAGCGCACGGCGTCGTCCTGATCGGCGGATTCGATCGCCGCCGCCAGCTCGTCCATCGTCTGGTGCCGCAGCGCATTGCGAGCGAGGGGCCGGTTGATCGTGATCATGACGATGCCGTCCGCGCAGTCGCCGACCAGTATATCATGCGGCACATCACGACGTTCATCCTGCGTGGCGGTCATGCGGGGCTACCGTCGGTGTCCGGCACGATGGCTGTTGCTTCGATCTCAACGAGCGCGTCGGCCTCCATTAACGCGCATACTTGCACCGCCGACATCGCGGGATAGTGGCGACCGAAGATTTCGCGATACGCCTCGCCGAGTGCAGCGCCGCTGGCGAGATAGCGGCTGCGGTCGGTCACGTACCAGGTGAGACGCACAAGATGCTCTGGTGTGGCGCCGTCGCAGGCCAACACCTCGACGATATTCCGCATCGCCTGCTTCGCCTGCTCCACGAAGTCGGCACTCACCATCTGTTGCTGCGCGTTCCAACCGATTTGTCCGGCCACATGAATCTGCCGACCCTGTGCAGAAACGCCGTTGGCGTATCCGCGCGGACGCGGCCATCCGCTTGGCTGAAGCGTGCGATGCATTACGTGTTCTCCTTGAGACGAAAACGCTGGAGCTTTCCAGTGTCGGTTTTGGGCAGCGCACTCACGAATTGTATCTGACGCGGATACTTGTACGGTGCGATCGTAGCCTTCACATGCTCCTGCAAGTCGCGCACGAGGGCCGTGCTTCCGGACACGCCCTCCCGCAGCACGACGAACGCGGACACGACCTGTCCGCGCTCTTCATCGGGAAGTCCGACGACCGCGCACTCAGCGACCGCATCATGTTGTAGCAGCGCGCCTTCAACTTCCGGTGCGCCGATGTTGTAGCCAGCCGAGATGATGAGATCGTCGGTACGCGCCTTGAAGTACACATAGCCGTCATCGTCCATCGCGCAGGCATCGCCCGTGAGATTCCAGCCGTCCCGCACGTACGTGGTCTGACGCGCATCGGCGAGATAGCGACAGCCGGTGGGGCCGCGCACGGCGAGTTTGCCGACCTCGCCAGTCGGGACCTCACGCAGGTCGTCGTCGAGCACCGCCACGGTGTAGCCGGGAACCGCGCGGCCGATCGCGCCGCGCTTCCAGTCTTTGCCCGCTGCACCAATGAACACGTGGATCAGTTCCGTGGCACCGATGCCGTCGAGCATCTCGACGCCGGTGGTCTCACGCCAGAGCGTGCGGGTGGCATCGGGGAGCGCTTCGCCGGCCGATACGGTCACGCGCAGCGAAGCGGTGTTGTAGCGATCGGGATGCTGCCGGATCGCGAGCGCCATATGC
>JBBQAK010000364.1:0-4174 GCA_038316215.1 Gemmatimonadales bacterium
CCGCCGAACATCTTGTTCGTGAGCTGCGTGGTGGCCTGCAGCAACACGGCGTTGATAGGGCCGGGCGCGCCGTCTTTGCGATCTTCACGTGAGCCCGTGACTTTTACCGTGGCGTCGCCGATGACGCGTTCGAGCGTGGCCTTCACTTGCGAACCCGTGCTCGTCGGGGCGATCCGGCAATTCACGTTGGCGGTGGCGGTTTGGGGCAACGCATTATTGGCGTGTCCGGCCGAGAGTCGTGTGGCGACGCAGGTGGTGCGCAGCATCGACGCATAGCGCGGATCGGTGGAGATGATACGCGCCGCCGCCGTGTCGGCCGGATTGGCGACCAGTGCCTTCATTGCGGCAGCGATCGACGGCATTTCCACCTTCGCCGTCTGCTCAAAGAACGGACGCGTGACGTCGTTGAGTTCGACCGGGAACGTGTGCTTCTCGATGCGGGCCAACGCGTTGGCAAGCGAATAGATCGCGTTGTCCTTACGCGGTACGCTCGAGTGTCCGCCGGTGTTCAGCACAGTGAGCGTGTAGTCGTTGTACACCTTCTCGGCCGCCTGAATGGAATGAAACAGCGGCTTGTCGTCTTGCAGCGTGCCGCCACCGCCTTCGTTGATCGCGTACTCGGCGTCGATGAGCTCGCGATGATTGGCGATGAGCCAGCTGACGCCATTCTCGCCGCCGCCTTCTTCATCGGCGGTGAGCGCGAGAATGAGATCGCGCTCGGGCACCCAGCCTTCCTTCTTGTAGCGCAGCAGGTTGGCGGTGAGGATGGCCGCCATCGACTTGTCGTCGGCCACGCCGCGCCCCAGGAAGTAGCCGTCTTGTTCGGTCATCGTGAACGGATCGCGCGGCCAATCGCTACGGATCGCGGCGACCACGTCGAGGTGCGCCAGCAGCAGGATGGGCTTGCCGCGCCCCTTTCCGCGGTAGCGCACGATCAGATTCTGCTTGGCCGGGGCGCTGGCGGGGCCCACCAGGTGAATATCTCCGGCTGGGAAGCCAGCTGCCTTAAAGCGGGCCGCGACGGCTTGAGCGGCCTTCGTGACGGATCCTACGGAGTCGACCGTGTTGATCTCCACCATCTCTTTGTAGATCGCGCGGGCGTCTTGCTGGGCCGGCGTGAGCGTGGTCGGGGCGCCTGGTGCCTTTGGGAGGATCTGGGCGGACAGGGCGAGCGGGAGCGTGAAGATGACCGCAGCGGCGAGCGAACGACGAGGGAGCAGGGACATGGTCGGACGGCTCCAGTGATGAGAGCGTGAGAGACGGAGCGCGCCGTGATGGCGCGGGCCGGTCTTGGAAAAGCTAAGCGAAATCTGCTCCGGGGCGCCCAACACGACTGCCGTCGCCCGCGTAACTTGCTACGACCGTTGGTCCGTACCGGACACGCCCCTGGTCTGTCCGCGTCTCCTCCCGCCCCGCGCATGATCTGCTCATGACACGCTCCCGCCGCGATTTCCTCAAGGCCAGCGCCGCTGTGGCTGCCGGTGGTTTGGTCGCTTCGCGATCGGCCTCCGCCATGTCCCCGTCAGGCTCACTGATCGCCGCCCCCGGCCTTCTCTCGAATGACCGGCCGTCGGTCGACGATCCGGCCGTGAAGGCCCTCATGCAGGCCGCGCTCGACGTCGCCAAGTCGGGCGGCGCCTCGTACGCCGACGTGCGCGTGGCGGCCCGCCGCCAGCAGAACGTGAACACGCGTGAGCGTATCGTGCAGGGCGTCAGCGATACCGACACGTTCGGCCTCGGTGTGCGCACGTTAGTCGACGGCGCGTGGGGCTTTGCCGCCACCAGCCGGCTCGACAAGGACTCGGTGGCGACGGCCACCCGCGCCGCGCTCGAGCAGGCCCGCGCCAATCGCGCCAGTCAGTTGCGCCCGGTGCAGCTTGCCCCCACGCCCGGCAATCAGATCGGCGAGTGGAAGAGCCCGATCGAGACCGATCCGTTCAACGTGCCGATCACCGACAAGGTGGCGTTGCTGTTAGCCGCCAACGAATCGGCGCTCAAGGTGAAGGGCATCCGCAATGTGAACTCGAGCATGTTCTTTTTGCGCGAGGAGAAGTCGCTGATGACGAGCGACGGTTCATTCATCGTGCAGACGATTTATCGCACGTCGCCGAGCATGTCGGTCACGGCCGTATCAGCCGACTTCTCCGACTTTCAGACGGTGCAGAGCAGCGAAATCGCACCGATGGGTCTGGGCTACGAGTGGGTGACGAATTCCAAGATGGCCGAGCGCGCACCCAAGTGGGCGGAGCTGGCTGTACAAAAGTTGAGTGCCAAGCCGGTGGAGCCGGGTCGCTACGACTTGCTGCTGCACCCGTCGAACTTGTGGCTCACGGTGCACGAAGTGATCGCGCACCCCACCGAACTCGATCGCGCGCTCGGCTTCGAAGCCAACTACGCCGGTACCAGCTTTATCGCGCCGCCGGCGCAGGTGCTGGGCAAGCTGCGGATCGGCTCGGACTTGCTGAACGTGGTGGGTGACCGCGAGCAGAAGGGATCGCTGGGCGCTATTGGGTGGGACGACGAAGCGGTGAAGCCGGTGAAGTTCGACATCATCAAGAACGGCGTGTTCGTGGATTACCAGACCACGCGCGAGCAGGCCACGATGATGACCGATTACTACACCAGCGTGGGCAAGCCGGTGCGCTCGTACGGCTGCTCGTACGCGCAGAGCTGGGCTGATGTGCAGTTCCAGCGCATGCCCAACGTGAGCATGGTGCCGGGTAACAACGACAATACGTTCGAGAGCATGATCGGCTCGATGGACAAGGGTATTGCCATTGTCGGCGACGGGTCGTTCTCGATCGATCAGCAACGCTACAACGGTCAGTTTGCCGGTCAGCTGTTCTACGAAGTAAAGGGTGGCAAAATTGTCGGGCAGTTGAAAGACGTGGCGTATCAGTTCCGCACGCCGGATTTCTGGAAGTCGCTCAAAGCCGTCGGTGGCCCGAAGAGCTACGAACTGGGCGGCGCCTTCGGTGATGCGAAGGGCCAGCCGGGTCAGTCCAACTCCGTGAGCCACGGCTGTGTGCCGTCGCTCTTTCAGCAGACCAACATCATCAACACCGGGAGGAGAGCGTGAGCGACTTCGGCCCCCGTTCTCTCTTCACACCGGCGTACGCGCCGGCGGGCATTCTCACGCGTGCCGAGGCACAGGAGATCGTGCAGCGCGCGCTGCGTAACTCACCGGCCGAAGAGACCCGCGTTTCGATTAACAGTGCGGCACGTGCCGATACGCGCTTCGCGTTGAATCAAGTGACGACGTCGGGTGAGAATCAGGATACGCAGGTCACTATCACGGCGTATGCGGGCAATCGCGCGGCGAGTGTGAATACCAACCGTCTCGACGAGGCATCGCTGGCAGCGGCCGCCAAGCAGGCGTACGAAATCGCCAAGCTCGTGCCGCCCAATCCGGAGCGTATGCCGGAGCTTGGCGCGCAGTCGTACCCGGACGCGCGCGAACGCAGTATTACGCTGCCCACACCCAGCGAGCGGGCCGCGGCGTCGAAGATCGTGACGGAACTGGCGCGTGCCAACGAGCTGATTGCGACCGGCTTTATCGAGTGCCGCGCCAATGCGTCGGCGTTGGCGAACTCGAAGGGATTGTTCGCGTACGACTCGAGTTCGTCGGTCACGATGACGACGACCGTGCGATCGCCCGATGGCACGGGCTCCGGGTGGGCATGCACGGATGGCAATACGTTCTCCGATCTCGACCCGGAGCGCGTGGCCGCCACTGCGGTGCAGAAGGCCAAGGACTCACGCAACCCGGTCGCCATCGAGCCGGGTCGTTACACCACCATTCTTGAGCCTACCGCCGTTGGCAATCTCGTGCAGCTGATCGCCAACGCGATGCAAGCTCGCTCGGCCGACGAAGGACGTTCGTTCTTCTCGAAGCAGGGTGGCGGCAACAAGATCGGCCTCAAGGTGGTCGACGAGCGCGTTACGCTGCTGTCCGATCCGGCCGATTCGCCGAGTACGAGTGGTGGCTACGACGGCGACGGCATGCCGCTTGAGAAAGTCACGTGGATCGAGAACGGCGTGGTGAAGAACCTGAACTACGATCGTTTCTGGGCGCAGAAGCAAGGCGTGCAGCCCACGCGTAGTGGCGGACGCTCCGCACTGCGGATGCTTGGCGGTACCACGAGTGTCGCCGACATGGTGAAGAACACCGAGC
>JBBQAK010000231.1:0-6416 GCA_038316215.1 Gemmatimonadales bacterium
GTCGGCGCGATCGGACTCCGCGAGCACCTGATCGATGGTGTAGCGATAGGCCCCTGCTTCCTTGGGCAGTCGCGCATACCCGCAGAATACGCAGGTCGTGCGCAGCACGCAGACGTTGGTGGGGTTGATGTGCTGATTGGACGCGAAGGTGACGCGGTCTCCGTGACGGGCACGGTTGGCCGCATCGGCCATGGCGCCAACGCCGAGCAGATCCGGCGATCGGAAGAGGGTGACACCATCGGCCACCGACAGGCGCTCACCCGCGCACAGCTTCTCCCCGATGGGGCGCAGCGCGGGATCACGGAGTCGATCGAGGTCGAACGGAATAGACACAGACATCAGGGCGTACCCGGGCAAGTGCGCGAACCATTCGCGCAGACCTTCACCTTGATGAACGCCCCGACGGGCCTAGTCGTGCCACCGTCGGAGTGCGAGCGAGACGTTGTGACCACCGAAGCCGGAGCTGTTCGAGAGCGCGACGTTGACCGCACGCGCCCGGGGCGCGTTTGGCGTGTAGTCGAGCACGCACTCCGGATCGGGAGTCGTGTAGTTGATCGTGGGCGGAACCATATTGTCGCGCATCGCCAACGTGCAGGCGATAAACTCGACCGAGCCCGCCGCGCCGAGCATATGGCCGGTGGCCGACTTGGTGGAACTGATCGACAGCACACTTGCGTGATCGCCGAACACCGCCTGAATTCCCTTCGACTCGTTGGGATCGTTGAGCGGCGTGGACGTCCCATGGGCGTTGATATAGTCGACGTCTGTGGGAGCGAGGCCACCGTCCTTCAGCGCGCCGCGCATCGCCCGCTGGAGCCCTTCGTGCGCTTCCGGCTGCCCCGTGAGGTGATAGGCATCACCCGTCGCACGGTAGCCGACGATCTCGCCGTAAATGCGTGCGCCGCGACGGCGGGCATGCTCGAGTTCCTCGAGCACGACGACACCGGATCCCTCGCCCATGACGAACCCATCACGATCCTTGTCGAATGGACGCGAGGCGGTGGCCGGCGACTCGTTGCGCGCGGACAGCGCGCCCATATTCGCGAAGCCGCCGATCGACATTGGCGTCACCGCGGCCTCGGCGCCACCGGCGAACATCACGTCGGCGTCGCCGTACTGGATGATCCGGAACGCGTCACCGATCGCATGCGCGCTGGACGCACAAGCGGAAACCGTGGCGTAGTTCGGCCCTTTCGCCTGCAGGCGCATGGAGACGATGCCCGCGGCAATGTCGCCGATGAACATCGGGATGAAGAACGGCGAAATCTTGCTCGGTCCGAGCGTACGATAGACATCGTGCTGGTCTTCGAAGCTGCGAATGCCGCCGATGCCACTGCCGATGATGACACCCATCGTTTCCGGGTCGATTGCTCCCGGAACGATGCCGGCATCGGCCGCCGCCTGCAGCGACGCCGCGACGGCGTACTGGGCATAGACGTCGGCGCGCTTCGCTTCCTTGCGGTCCATGTACGCCAACGGGTCAAATTGCTTGACCTCGCAGGCGAACCGCACGGAATACTTCGACGCATCGAACTTCGTGATGTCAGCGCCCCCAGACACGCCCGCGAGCAAGGACTGCCAGGTCGTCGCCACGTCGTTGCCGACTGGCGTAACGGCACCAAGCCCCGTAACGACGACCCGCCGCCGCATTAGCCCGCGACCTTCGCCTCGAGGTAAGCCACCGCATCGCCGACCGTGCGGAGCTTCTCAGCATCCTCGTCGGGAATGTCGATGTTGAATTCCTTCTCGAACTCCATGACCAGTTCGACAATGTCGAGCGAGTCAGCGCCGAGGTCTTCGATGAAGCTCGCCTCAGGCGTGAGCTTCTCGCGCTCCACACCGAGCTCCTTTTCGATGATATCCTTGATCTTTGACGCGTGATCCGACATAGGAACGATCCTCTGGGATGTTGGAAAAGTTGAGAGTGGGGAACTTAGCCATGCGAGGGCGTCGCTGGGAGGGCTTGGCGGCAAGAACCGTAAAGTCCGTCCCGAGCCAACGGCCGACTACATAACCATACCGCCGTCCACCACGAACACCTGACCGGTCACATAACTGGTCAAGTCTGAAGCGAGCACAGCCACCATGCTCGCGATATCCTCGGCGCTACCAAGGCGCTCGAGCGGAATGCCCGCACTGAGCGCGTTACGGGCCTCTGGGGTCATGGCTGCCGTCATGTCGGTATCGATAAAGCCGGGAGCCACCACGTTCGCCAGAATGTTCCGCGACGCGAGTTCCTTGGCGATCGACTTGGTCAGGCCGATAAGGCCTGCCTTACTCGCTGCGTAGTTCGCCTGTCCCTTATTGCCGATCAGCCCGACCACACTGGCCACGTTGATGATGCGGCCGTAGCGGCGCTTCATCATGCCGCGCGACGCGGCCCGACAGGTCGCGAACGCCCCGCGCAAGTTCGCATTGATCACCGCGTCCCAGTCGTCGTCCTTGAGGCGGACGAGCAGATTGTCGCGGGTCAGGCCGGCGTTGTTGACCAGAATATCCAGCTGACCGAAATCTTTCTCGACCGCTTCGACCAGCGCGATCGCCTGTGCCGTTTCGGCCACGTCGGCGGCGTAGCCCCGCGTCTCGACGCCCGTCTGCGCGGCGATCTCCTGCGCGGCGGCATCAGCGCGCGCCTGGTCGCGACCGGTCACGGCCACGCGTGCGCCGGCGGTCGCCAAGGTACCGGCGATGGCGCGTCCGATGCCACGGGTCGATCCGGTCACCAGCGCGACGCGACCGGTCAAGTCGATACGAAGTCCGCTCATGAGGGTGTCGTCGAGTTCAAGGTCGTCATCATCAGGCGAGGACGCCGGCGAGACCGAGCAACGCCTCGACCTCTGCCACGGTCCCGCACGCAAGCGACTTTACCGAGGGAGCGAGTCGTCGCAACAGGCCGGTCAGCACGGCACCGGTGCCGATCTCGACGAAGGTCGCATCGGGGTACTGCTCAACCAGCCGGTGGCAGACGCGCGTCCACTGGACCGGCGCCGTGAGCTGCTGCACGAGGAGATCACACGCGACGACGGCCGACGTGACCGGCGTCGCGTTGACGTTGGCCACCACAGGCACGCGCGGATCAGCCCACGTTTCCGCGTGCAGGGCATCGTAGAGGCCTGCCACCGCTGGTTCCATGAGCGGCGAGTGAAAAGCGCCGCTGACCGGCAGCGGAAGGCAGCGCTTCGCGCCTGCTTCCTTGGCCAGCTCCATGGCACGCTCAACGCCAGCCACTTCTCCGGAAATCACGACCTGCTGATCGCTGTTGTAGTTCGCCGACACGACGAGTCCACGCTCAGCGGTGGCCTGCGCGCAAATGTCATCAATGGACGCGGTGAGCGCGCCAAGCACCGCGGCCATCGCGCCGGGCCGCGCCTTACCCTGCTCGAACATCAGCGTGCCACGACGGCGCACGATCCGGGCGGCCGCCGCCAGGTCGATCGAACCGGCGACGTGATACGCCGAGAACTCACCAAGCGAGTGACCGGCGGCCGCGCGCACGTGTGGTGCGATCGCGCTCTGTACGACCGCCCAGACGGCAGCGCTGTGCGCCAGCAACGCCGGCTGCGCGTTCAGTGTACGCGTGAGCTCATCGGACGGCCCTTCGAAGGCGAGCGTCGAGATCGACGCACCGACGGCGTCGTCGACCGCGTGAAACACCTCGCGAGCCGCAGGATAGGCCGCGGCGAGATCCTTGCCCATTCCCACCTTCTGCGACCCCTGCCCAGGCAGCAGCAGCACGTATTCCATGACGTTCCGGATGTCTGGTTCGGAGGGGCTGGCGATCAAAACCGAGCGACCAGCGATCCCCAGGTAAAGCCGGCGCCGAAGGCGGCGAACAGCACGGTCGATCCTTCCTTTACCCGTCCTTGCTCAACCGCGTCGTTGAGGGCGATCGGGATCGAGGCCGCCGAGGTGTTGCCGAAACGATCGACGTTGACGAACACTTTGTCCATCGAGATGCCGGCGTGCTTCGCCGTCGCCTCGATGATGCGCACGTTGGCCTGATGCGGAATGAGCAGATCGACATCAGCGGCGGTGAGTCGCGCGCTGTCGAGCGCCCGATCGGTCGCTTCCGCCATCGAGCGCACCGCGTGCTTGAACACTTCGCGACCGGCCATGCGCACGTAATGGCGCTTCTGCTCAAACACCTCGGGCGAGAACGGTTCCGCGCCACCGCCGGCTGGACGCCACAGCAGTTCGGCGAGCGCGCCATCCGAGCGCATGAACGACGAGAGCACCCCCTTGGTGCTTCCCTTCTCCTTGTTGCGGCGTAGCACGGTCGCACCGGCGCCATCCGCAAACAGGATGCAGGTATTCCGATCGGTCCAATCCACGATCGTGCTGAGCTTCTCGGCACCGATCACGAGCACCGTGTCGGCCGACCCGCTCGCGATGAGCGACTCGCCCATGATCGCGCCGTAGAGCCAGCCCGAGCACGCCGCCGAAATGTCGAAGGCCGCGGCACGGGTGCATCCCAGCGCCGTCTGAATCTCTACCGCCGTAGCCGGAAGCAGGTGATCGGGTGAGGCGGTACCGAGAATGATGACATCGATCTCGCCGGGCTGCACGCCGGCGCGCGCCATGGCCATGCGCGACGCGTCAGCCGAGAGCGACGTCAGCGTCTCGCCGTCTTTCGCGATATGTCGCTGCTTGATGCCGGTCCGATCGACGATCCAGTCATCATTGGTTTCGAGCCCCATCGCCGCGATATCAGCGTTGGTCATGATGTTTTTCGGCACGGCGTGGCCCGTGCCGGCGATGTAGGCGATCGGACGCTTCATGCGGCGTTTCCGGACGTGGTTGGCATGGATTCGGAGAGCCGACGACCGATCTCGTCGGTCATGCCGGACTCGTACGCGCGAAGGGCCACCATGATGGCGTTCTCCATGGCGCGCGGCGAACTCTTGCCATGCGAAATGATGCTGACCCCACGGACGCCAAGCAGGGGTGCCCCACCCTGTTCGTCGACATCCAATTGCGTGAGCGAGCGGGCGATGGCGCGGGCATCGAGCCCGGCGACCTTCGCGACCATTCCGATCAACATGGGCCCGATGCTCTCGTAAAACTTGAGCAGCACGTTTCCGGTGAAGCCATCACAGACGACGACGTCGATCACGCCGCGATCGCACGTACCGTTGGGGATATCGCGTCCCTCGACGTTGCCGAGGAAATTGAGTCCCGAGGCGAGCAGCCGCTGATGCGCGTCTTTGACCGCCGCGTTGCCCTTTTCGGCCTCTTCACCGACGGACAGGAGGCCGACCGCCGGATTCTCGCGTCCGAGCAGGGCTCGGGCATAGACGGTCCCGATGCGCGCGAACTGCACCAGTTCCTCTGGCGAACAGTCCATGTTGGCGCCGGAATCGAGCACCAGGATGGGATCTTTCGCGGTCGGGAAGATGGTACCGATCGCGGGGCGTGTCAGGCCCGAGTGCAGCTTGAGGTGCACGAGCGATGCGGCCATTTGCGCGCCCGTGTTGCCGGCCGAAACGAAGCCGTGCGCGTGTCCATCGGCCACACGTTTGATGCCGACGACCATGGAACTGTTGGTCTTGCCCCTGAGGGCGACCGTCGGCTTGTCGGTCATGGCGATCACGTCTGGCGCGTCGACAATCGACAGGCGATCACGGACGTGCGCCAAAGAGGCGAAATCGCCGCGAAGAAGCGCGTCGAGTTCCGCCTCGATGACCGAGGTCTGTCCTACGAGTTCAATGTGATGCTGCGGGGGCAGCGCTCCAAGCGCTTGGAGCGCGCCAGCGATGGGGGCCCGGGGGGCAAGGTCACCCCCCATGGCATCCACGGCGATGCGCGCCAAACTTACGCTTCCTGCGCAGTAACCCGCTGCTCACCCGCATAGAACCCACACCCGTTGCACACGCGGTGCGGGCGCTTCATCGTGCCGCACTGCGGGCACGACTGAATGACGATGGCGGGCGCGACCTTATGAGTGTTGCGGGCGCGCTTCCGCCGCTTAGATGTGCGGCGCTTCGGTACGGCCATGGGACTCTGACCTGAACGTTCGAGACAAGAAGAACCGTTTAGGCGTCGGCACCGCGCAGATCGCGCAGTCCGGCCCAACGGGGATCAGTTGAAGGAGCACACGTGCATGCTCCCGTGTTGCGATCGGCACCACAGGTCACACAAAACCCCTGACAATCCTCCCGACAGAGCGCGAATGCTGGAACGGCCAACAGCCATTCCTCACGCACCGCCGGACGGAGATCAAGCTCTCGCGCCCCAGCGGGGATCGGGAACCCGTCATGTTCGTCTGCGTCGTCGAGACCCGACTCCGCGAACAGCATATGTACGGCTTCCGATACAGCGACCGTCACTTCGGACAGGCAACGCCTGCACTCCGCGACCGCCGCCCCTTCCAGCCGGCCGCTCAGATAAAAGCGACCGTGACCTGCAGCAGAGAGTCG
>JBBQAK010000208.1:0-6973 GCA_038316215.1 Gemmatimonadales bacterium
CTGGATCTGCGCAATGGCGAACGGGTTCACTTGATCGATGGCGTCGATCGTGATGCGCCGAAGTCCCTGCAGCGTGATCTGGACCGTATCGCCGGGCAGGTTGATGCGCTCGTGCACCCGGGCGGCCACCCCCACGCGTCCAATGAAATTGTGCGGATCGATCGCGTCGTCTCCATCTCCGGAGGCAACGACGAGCGCGACGATCAGCCCGGACTCCTCGTGCGCACGCAGGAGTGCGAGGTTCTCGGGGGCACCCATCTGCACCGCGATCGTCCCCAGCGGGTACACGATGGTGGAGCGCAGCGCCATCAAGGGCAGCGTCGGAGACAGCTCAGCGCGAAGAATTTCTTCCTTGCGCTGGCCGCGAGGCATCGGAATGCTGGGGAACCGCGGATTCGATCGTGACACGTGACGGGCGAGGAAAGTGACAGCCTGAACCGAACAATGCCAATTTAGGATCGGCCGAAAAGCGGACAACGCGTGATTCCGACGCAAGTTGCGTCATGGGTGGCCTGTTTCGTCACCCCCCTGGCGCGAAACCGGTGTGCGGCGTCACGGCAAGGGTCCGGTGCAGCGTCCGGGCGGCTCGTGATGGGCGCGGGCCCAAGGGCCACTCCGTGATAGTGCTGGGAGAATAGTTGTATGAGGAGACCTCGTCCGTTAGCCTTTCAGGTCTATGTTTGACGAGCTCTCAGACAAACTCGGGAACGTCTTCGCGAAGCTTCGCGGACGTGGCGTTCTCACCGATGCCGACATCAAGGAAGGGCTGCGCGAGGTTCGCCGCGTCCTCCTTGAAGCCGACGTGAATTTCACGCTCACCCGCGAGTTCCTCGAACGGGTGGAGAAGAAGGCCGTCGGCGTGTTGCAGATCAAAACGATCCAGCCAGCTCAGCAGTTGGTGAAGATTGTCCACGACGAGCTCACGGCGATGCTCGGCGAACGGCGCGAGGGGCTCAAGATGAGCACCGTGCCGCCGACGATCATCATGATGGTCGGCCTGCAGGGGTCGGGAAAGACGACCACCGCCGGCAAGCTCGCCCGCAAGTTGATGCTCGAGAACAAGTCGACGCGACTGGTCGCGGCCGACGTGTACCGGCCCGCCGCGATCGACCAGCTTGAAACGCTCGGCAAGGCGCTCAATGTGCCGGTGTACGCCGATCGCGACACGAAGGACGTCGTCAAGATCGCCAAGGCCGGTATTGATCAGGGCATGCGCGCGCGTGACCGTGTCGTCATCATCGACACCGCGGGTCGTTTGCAGATCGACACCGACATGATGGACGAGCTCAAGCGGCTCAAGGCAGCGATCAAGCCCGACGAGATCCTGTTTGTCGCCGACGGCATGACCGGTCAGGAAGCCGTCAAGATCGCGCAGGGCTTCGACGAAGCGCTGAACGTGACGGGTGTGATCCTCACGAAGCTCGACGGCGATGCGCGCGGTGGTGCGGCGCTGTCGATCTACGGCGTGCTCAAGAAGCCGATCAAGTACATCGGTGTCGGCGAGAAGCCCGAGGCGCTCGAGGAGTTCCATCCCGAGCGTATGGCGGGCCGCATTCTGCAGATGGGCGACATCGTGTCGCTCGTGGAGAAGGCGCAGGAAACGTTTGACGCCACCGAGGCCAAGAAGCTCGAGAAGAAGGTCCGCAAGGAAGGCATGGACCTCGAGGACTTCCTCACGGCGATGCGTCAGATGCAGAAGCTCGGACCGCTCGAGAATCTCCTGAAGCTGTTACCGGGCGTGAATTCGAAGATGTTGAAGGACGTCAAGATGGACCCGAAGCGCATGAAGCACATCGAGGCCATCGTGCTGTCCATGACGCCGCAGGAGCGCAAGAAGCCGGAGATCTTGAATGGCTCACGTCGGGCGCGTATCGCGAAGGGGTGTGGTCGCCCGGTGAGCGAGGTCAACAAACTGCTCGAGCAGTTCCGCGAAATGCAGAAGATGATGAAGAAGATGGGTGGCGGCCCTGGCGGCGCTGGCGGCAAGGGGGGCGGTGGAATGCCCCGGATGCCGTTCGGCGGCGGTGGCGGCGGGATGTTCGGAATGCGGTGAACGAAACGGCGAGCCTTAGCTCGCCGTTTCCGCGTTCGCCAGTTCCGTATCGAGACCAGGCCACGACGGGAGGTTGTACACGACCAGCGTGCGCAGGTAATGCCGTCCGTCGTCGCCATGCTGCGCGAACACGGCCGCTGCACCACGCGCCACCGCGTCGGCATCGGCGTACGGCGGTTCGAGCTCCTCTGGGATCACCCCCGCCTCGTGCTTGACGCCGACGGTATCGAGGAAGGTGATCTGGATTTGCGGCTCGAGATCGACGTAGAGCAGCTGCAGCAGTTCCAGCTCGTCCTGCGGCGTCTGCGCATTCAGGCGGACGAATTCGCGGGCGAGTTTGTCGACCGGCCACGACAGGAGTGTGGCGGCGCGAAATCCACCGCCCTT
Source organism: Gemmatimonadales bacterium (assembly GCA_038316215.1). Lineage (GTDB taxonomy): Bacteria > Gemmatimonadota > Gemmatimonadetes > Gemmatimonadales > Gemmatimonadaceae > Gemmatimonas. The sequence continues at coordinate 2,441 of JBBQAK010000208.1, forward strand.
GGCGGCGAGACGCTGTGAGTACAGAGTGCGCGCGCCCTTGTGCTTGGCGAGGGCGGACGTGACGAGCGACAAGCGCCGCTCGGGCGTCAGTGCGCGATAGGGAGAGAGTGACTTGGCCATGGCCGCAACTTAGCGGGACGGAGGGCGCCGAGGGAAACCCTGAGGGCCACGCCAATGGTTCCGGTAGGCGTCCGGAACGCGTAACCTCCCTTCATGCCTCGCCTCGTCCACTTCCGTGCTGTAATCCGACTGGCCACGGTGCTGGTCGTGGCCGCCTGTTCCGCCTCCGCGGACTATGACGTCGTCATTCGTGGCGGCACCGTCTACGACGGTTCGGGCGGTGCGCCGGTCGTTGGGGATGTCGCGATCCGAGGGGATTCCATCGTCGCCATCGGCACCGTGAGCGGGACGGGGCGGCTCGAGGTGAAGGCGGATGGACTGGCGGTAGCCCCCGGCTTCATCAACATGCTGAGCTGGGCCACGGAATCGCTGATCGAAGATGGACGCAGTCAAAGCGACATCCGACAGGGGGTCACGCTCGAAGTGATGGGGGAGGGCGACTCGATGGGGCCGCTGTCGGACACGCTGCGTGCCGACATGCTGTCGCAGCAGGGCGATATCACCTTCCCAATTACCTGGCGCACGTTGCGCGGCTACCAAGATTCGCTGGTGAAGAAGGGGATCAGTACCAACATCGCGTCGTTCATCGGTGCAACCACGGTGCGGATCAATCACGTGGGATGGGATGATCGCGCGCCGACTGCGTCGGAGCTTGAAGCGATGCAGGCCGAGGTCCGCACGGCGATGGAAGAGGGCGCCCTCGGCGTTGGTTCGTCATTGATCTACGCGCCAGCCTTTTACGCGAAGACGCCGGAACTGGTGGCGCTCATGAAGGCCGCTGCCCCATTCGGTGGCATGTACATCTCGCACATGCGCAGCGAGGGCGCCCGTCTGGAGGAAGCGGTCGAGGAGTTGATCACGATTGCCCGAGACGCCGGTGTGCGCGCGGAGATCTATCACCTCAAGGCCGCCGGCGAGAGCAACTGGCCGAAGATGGACAAGGTGCTGGCGCGCATCGAAGCCGCACGCGCGGAAGGGCTGGAGATCACCGCCGACATTTATCCCTATACGGCGGGTGCCACCGGACTCGACGCCGCCATGCCACCGTGGGTGCAGGAGGGCGGCTATGCCTCGTGGGCGAAGCGTCTTCAGGATCCCGCCATCCGCCAGCGGGTGGCGCAGGAAATGCGCACGCCCACTGACCAGTGGGAAAGCCTGCTGCTGGCCGCAGGGTCGCCCGAGCGCGTGGTGCTCTCCGGCTTCAAGGTCGACTCGCTCAAGCAGTACACCGGCAAGACACTCGCGGCGGTGGCGAAGTTGCGCGGTACCTCACCCGAAGAGACGGCGATGGATCTGGTGGTGAAAGACGGCACGCGCGTGGGCACGATCTACTTCATCATCGACGAGGACAACATCGCGAAAGAGCTCAAGAAGCCGTGGGTGAGCATCGGCTCTGATGCTGGCTCGCTCGCGTCGGAAGGGAAGTTCCTGAAGAGCAGTCCGCACCCGCGCGCCTACGGGAGCTTTGCGCGCGTGCTTGGCAAATACACGCGCGAGGAACGGGTCCTTACGCTGCAGGACGCTGTGCGGCGCATGTCGGCGCTGCCCGCCAGCAACCTTCGGCTCGCACGTCGCGGCATGCTCAAGCCCGGCTACTTCGCCGACGTGGTGTTGTTCGACCCGAAGACCATTCGCGACAATGCCACGTTCGAACAGCCGCACCAGTACGCCAGCGGCATGCGGCACGTGTTTGTGAATGGCGTGCAGGTACTCAAGGATGGAGAACATACGGGCGCGACACCGGGTCGTGTGGTGCTCGGTGCCGGAGCCACGCGATGAGCGGCCGTATTCGCACACGCCGAGAGTTTCTGCAGGCCGCCGGCATGGGAGCGGTGGTCGCCAGCAGTGACGTGCGTTTCGGCCTCAACGTGCGCCCGGGACGCGCCGCGCACGATCTGGTGATTCGCGGTGGCACCGTGTACGACGGCAGTGGTGGCGCACCACGCATGGCCGACGTCGCGATCAGCGCCGGTCGTATTGCCGAGATCGCGCCGCGCATTGTCGGCGCGGGTGCGGACGAGATCGACGCGCGGGGCCTCGCGGTGGCGCCCGGCTTCGTGGATATCCACTCGCATGGCGACGGCTCGCTACTGGAAGATCCGCGTGCCGAGTCGGTGGTGCGTCAAGGCATCACGACGATCGTGGCGGGTGCCGACGGCAGTTCTCGCTTTCAGGGAGCTGGCGCCCGCAGCTTCACGGCGTGGGCGACCACGCTGGAGGCGGCCCGGCCGGCGGTGAATGTGGCGGCGATGATCGGCCTGGGCAGTGTGCGCGGTGCCGTGGTCGGTGATGACGATCGGAAGGCGACACCGGATGAACTCCAGCGCATGGTGCGCATGGTCGAGCAGGCCATCGCCGGCGGCGCCTGCGGAGCGTCCACCGGACTCGAATACACGCCCGGTGCGTTCGCGAGTCCGGAAGAATTAATCGCGCTCTGTCGCCCCCTCGCCGCGAAACGGTTGCCGTACGCGACACACATGCGCAACGAAGATGACCACGTGCTCGATTCTCTCGACGAGTCGATTGCGGTGGCGCGCGGTGCCGGTTGCCCGCTGCAGATTTCGCATCTGAAAATGCAGGGCACGCGCAACTGGCCGAAACTGCACACCGCCTTGGCGCGCATTACCACCGCGCGCGCGGCGGGAGTGGACGTGCAGTTCGATGTGTATCCGTACGAGGCGTATTCCACGGGACTGACCAATCTATTTCCCGTGTGGAGTCGAGACGGCGGTACCAACGCATTCCTGGCGAGACTCAAAGACGCCACGGTCGCGCCGCGCATTCGCGAGGAGGCGCTGGCCAAGGTGGAGTTGATCGGCGGCTGGGACAACGTGCAGATCTCGCGCGTGGCCGAAGCCATCGACCGCGACGCCGAAGGCAAGCGCATGAGCGCCTATGCGGCGGCCACCGGGGTGGACCCGTATTTGGCGGCCGTGGGGCTGCTCGAGCGCAATCGGGCCGACGTGGGTATGCTGGGCTTCGCGATGAGTGAGGATACGATCGACCGTTTGCTGGCTCATGAGTTCAGCATGGTCTGCTCCGATGGCGGTGCCTTCGCGATCGACGGCCCGACCCGTCGCGGCAGCCCGCATCCGCGCGGCGCCGGCACCTTTCCGCGCGTCCTCGGTCGCTACGTGCGCGAGCGGAAGGCGCTCTCGCTGGCCAGTGCGATCGCCAAAATGACCGCTGTGCCTGCGGCCCGCGTGCATTTGGCCGATCGCGGGAAGCTCGCCCCCGGTATGGCGGGCGATGTGGTGGTATTCGACGCCGCACGCGTTTCCGATACCGCCACCTTTGCCAACCCCTTCCAGTACCCATTGGGGATCGCCGCCGTGGTGGTGAATGGCGTGATCTCCGTGCGCGACGGCCAGCGTCCGTCGCTTGGGGCGGGGCAGGTGCTTCGTCCCGCGTAAGCACGCGCTATCCCTCAACGTCTGACGCTGCCAGACGTAGCTTTTATGAAGCCTTTCGTCCCGCCCATCCTCACGACCCCTGAGATGATTCGTCGAACACTCTTTCTCTCGATCTCAGCGGCCTGCGCCGCGCTGCCGTTGGGCATTCCGTTGGGAGCCCAAACCAAGCCCGAGACCGCACCCGCGCGGGCCGTCGCGAAGACCGCCGCCAAGGCGCCGTCGGCGCCGATGATGGCTTCGGCTGACCCCGCCGTGTTCAACGGGCTCAGCTATCGTCTGGTCGGCCATTCCCGCGGTGGCCGTGTCACCTCGGTGACGGGCGTGCCGTCGCAGCCAAGGACGTTCTACGCCGGTGTCGCCAGTGGCGGCGTGATGCGCACCACGAACGGCGGTGAATCGTGGGATTTCATCACCGACAACAAGATTCCCCTCGGCTCGATCGGTTCGATCGCAGTGGCGGAATCGAATCCGAACATCATCTACGTGGGCACCGGGTCGGACGGCGTTCGCAGTAACGTCTCCACCGGTCGCGGCGTGTACAAGAGCGCCGACAATGGCGCCTCGTGGCAGTTCGTGGGGCTCTATGATGTGGGACAGATCGGCGCGGTGCGGATCCACCCCACGAACCCGGACATCGTCTGGGTAGCGGCCTACGGCGACATCTTCAAGCCGAATAACGAGCGCGGCATTTTCAAGACCACCGACGGCGGTAAGTCGTGGAAAAAGACGCTGTACGTGAGCGACAGCACGGGCGCGATGGATGTCGAGTTGCAGCCCGGAAATCCGAACGTGGTCTTCGCGTGGATGAACCGCATCGAGCGGAAGCCGTGGTCGATCATCTCCGGCTCGCGCGAAGGCGGCTTCTACAAGAGCACCGACGGCGGTGACAACTTCACGAAGATCGTGGGCGGTCTCCCCAACCAGCTCACCGGCAAGGGAAACATCGCGGTGACCGCCGCGAACCCGAATCGGCTCTATGCGCTGGTCGAGGCACTACCGG